>NZ_CP103788.1:0-300000 GCF_041729705.1 Candidatus Phytoplasma solani | reverse complement strand
ACAATAAGATCAACATAACGTTGTTTTCTCATTTCTTCACGATTTTGCAAACCATGAAACTTATCTGGCAACGGTTTTAAAGCTTTACTAAGGTGAATAAATTCTAATGCTTTTATAGTTAGTTCTTGAGTTTTGGTTTTAAACAAAAAACCTTTGATACCGATAATATCACCTAAATCACAATTTTGATAAAGACTAAAGGCAAAATCGCCTAATAAATCAAGTCTTAGATAAATTTGGATTCTAAAATCAAAATCTTGTAAATGCAAAAAGCCGGCTTTTCCTTGCCCTCTTTTTAAAACGATTCTACCAGCTACAGCAACATCGATTCTTTCTTGTTCTAAAGTCATTTGGTCTTTGGTTTGATAATTTAAAACAATGTTTTTGATTGTTGTCGAACAGATAAATTTTTTGCCAAAAGGATTAATTTTTAACTTTTTCAACTCCTTGATTTTTTGATATCTAATCGTTTCTTGTTCTGTCATTTTTTTATTCATTTCATCGTCTCCTAATGTCATTTTACTTTCTAACATTAACCTTAATTATACCAAAAAAAGAGTCTTTTTTTTAACTTATCTTTTTTATTGCATCATTTTTAAAATAGCAAAAAACGATTAATTTGTTTCAAAAAGTATAATGTTAATATGAATTTATTATTGTTTAAAAAAACAAAAAAATCAAAACAACCACCCCAACCCTACAACAACAAACACCAACCCCCCCAACAAGATTCACCAACCCCAACCAAAGGCAAAACCATCAAAGACACCACCCCAAACACAAACGACACCACCCACACACCTCACACACCCACCACGCACGGCACCTCAGCCCTCAAATCAGAAAAAAGTGAAGAAGAATTAGATGAAACCAAAACAGAAGAACCCCAAGATGGCCTAATTACTTTTGTGTGATTGGTTATTTGATTTGATATTAAATATTTGTTAATAGCTTCTTCTTTAGATTGGCCTACATAAATATCTTGTGCTATTAAATGGATTTTGGGGGGGTTGGTTGGTGTGATGACATTGGCATCCCAAAATACAAATGCTTCTTCGATGGCGATTTCGTATTTTAAAAGGTCGTCAAGGGTGTATTGATGGTTTGTGCCATAATAACCCTTTTCTTTAAAAGGGCTGGTTCTTGGTTTGATATAACAACATTTTAATCCTTGAGGGGGGTCTTTTAGCCACCAAAAACCATTATAACCATTTCCATAATTAGGTTCGTTGTAGTAAATGGGGTCGTTGAGGGTTTCATCCAGATATGCTGCGTTTTGAATATTACAATAAGTTAATATTTTAGGTGCTTCTTTGTTGGTTAGGATGTTGAAATTATGAACTTTTATGGGGGGTTGGGTTTTTAACCATTCTTGTTGGAGAGTTTGGTTGTCAGATAATTTAATGGTTGATTTTATTTGACGATGAAAGTAAGAATGAGCTGAGATAGAAGAAGATAAGTTAAAAAGAATGATGGATAAAATAATGATTAAATATTTAGATAAAGGGAATTTTAGTTGTTTTTGTCATGAAAGTACCTCCTTTCTTTTGGGTTTTAGTGGTTTATTTAAATGACAACTGGATTTTTTCACGATCTATATGATTAGATAATTCTCTAAATATGATTGTAATTAAAAGCAAAATTATAACATCTTTTTGGGTAAATGGGTTAAAAAATGAACTAGATTTAATCATATCTATAATTCCTAAAAACAAAGTAGTGATTGTAAACATTCCTAAAAGTAGAAATCCAAAAAGATCTACTTCGTTTTTGATTAGTTTTTTAGATAATTTTTTTAACATGTTTTGTCTCCTTTCTTTTGGTTTGTTTGTTATCAATATAAAAAAAAGACCCTGAGGAGGGTCTTTATAAATAATAAATTTTATATAAATTATTTGTGGCAATTATCAGGCTGTCTAGAAGAAGAACCTTTTTCCTGTTTTTTTTCTTCTTCAATTTTTTCTTTTAATTTTTTTATTATTTCTGGATTCGATAACATTTGAATAATTTTACTTCTATCTTCTTCTGAATAATTTTCAAGAGTATTATATAATTCATAAAAATTTTTTACATCTTTTTTAGCTTCTTCTTTTGATGAAATTATATCTTTTCCATGATTTTTTTTAGGTGTAGCCATAATGGAATTATTATTAGTAATTAAAAATAAACTTAAACCAATAAATAAAAATACATTTAAAAATAATAAATTATTTTTGATTTTAAACATTTAATAAATACTCCTTTGATTTTACTCCTCAGCAGAGGTGATTTGGTAGAGGGCGTTAAGTTTAGAGTCAATGTGATTTTGATATTGTATAGTCGAATCTTTATATTGTTCTTCCAATATTTTTTTGAACCTTTCGGCTCGTGATAACATATTTTCATACATTGTTTGTTTTGATTTTAATTTGCCTATTTGAACATTAATTTTACCAATTTCGCCAACTATTTCAAGTCGTTCGTCTTGTAATTTAGAGATTTCGGCTTTTAGTCTAATTTTATCATCAGGTGAGGCGAGTTTTTTTTCTTCTTGTTTTTTGGCAATTTCTTTGTCTTTTTCAGCTTTTTCTTGTTCTTTTTCTTTTAGTTGTTCTTTTAATGAAGGAAATTTATTTTGAATTTCTTTAATTTGGCGATTATAATCATCGCATTTGTTATTTTCTTCATCAATTGGATTTTGTTCTTCTTTTAACGATGATTTCCAACTGTTTTTTATTTCTTCAATTTTATTTTTTTCTTGTTCAAAAAGATCATTGGGTAATAAAGATTTGTCATCGGTTTCTGAAAATATATATTCTTTTACTTTGTCAAAATTAGCTTGTGTGATTGTGAATTTTGGTTGGGTTGATTGGTCTTGGGTTTCTTCTTTTTTAGTTTCGTCTAATTCTTCTTCACCTTTTTCTGGTTTGTGGGCTGAGGTGCCGTGCGTGGGGTGTGTGTGAGGTGTGTTTGGGTTTGGTCTGGGTTGCTGGGTGGTTTGTGGGGTTTCGGGTTTTGGTGTTTGGTTCATCCAAAAATAAAAACCAACGCCACTACTAATTATTAAAATTAATAAAATTATAATGATTGGTGCTGAACTTTTTTTGTTATTCATTTTTTAATTCTCCTTTTTTTAATTATATTGTTATTATACCTCAAAAAAAAAAAAAAACAAGTTTTATGCTTAAAAATGGTTTTTTAATTGTCTTTTTCTAAGACATTAACTTGCTTTTTTTGTTAAAAATTATTTTTTGGTAATCGGTTGAAAAAATTTAGCATGTTGGGTTTGAGTTTGTTTTTCTTTTAATCTTTGTTGAGCGCGATTGTAGTTTGGAGATTTATTTTTTAATTCTTCTTTTGTGTTTTCGATTTCTACGTTTAAATCTTTGAGTTTTTCTTCTAATTCAGATTTTTTTAGACACAAATTCCCAGTATCTGAAACTTCTTCATGTTTAGCTGTTAATTCGTCGGTGATTTTTTGATATTCATCGATTATGGATTCTTCCCTTCTTGCGATGTTTTTAACTAATTCTCTTGATTGGCCATATTCCTTGATGGTTTTGTCGGATTCTAAATTATTTTTATATTCTTCTTTTTTCTTTTCGTAGTCTTTGTAGTCAGCATCTAGTTTGTCTTTATCACGTTCAATACGAGCGCAAATAGAATCATAAGTTTCTTTTGACATCATTTTAGGGGTGTTATCTTCGTTAAAAAATAATTCTTTACCTAAATTAACTACTCGATGAATTTCGTGAATTGCTAATCCTGCTTTGGCAATGGTGCCAGCTACTTCTTTGGTCACCCCACCACCTATGGCTTTTAAGAAACCACGTCCTCCAAAAGCATCCATATAAAGTTCTGCACCTTGAAAAAGCGCATCGCGGAGGTTACCAAAACTAAATTCGTGTTTTTTATCCCAGTCATCTAAAGCAGTTTTGGATGCGTCTGCTGCTTGGCGTAAAATTTCTAATTGTTTTCTTTCTGCGCCGATAGTTATCATTTTGGCATTAATTTCGTCGATGTTTTTTTGGATTTCGGCTTTGCGTTCTTCCACAGATTTGATTTGTTTGAATAATGATTTTTCTCCTTCTGTTAAATCATTACATTGTTCTTCCAATATTTTTTTGAACCTTTCGGCTCGTGATAACATATTTTCATACATTGTTTGTTTTGATTTTAATTTGCCTATTTGAACATTAATTTTACCAATTTCGCCAACTATTTCATGTCGTTCGGCTTGTAATTTAGAGATTTCGGCTTTTAGTCTAATTTTATCATCAGGTGAGGCGAGTTTTTCTTCTTCTTGTTTTTTGGCAATTTCTTTGTCTTTTTCAGCTTTTTCTTGTTCTTTTTCTTTTAGTTGTTCTTTTAAAATATTAATATTATTTTCAGTTTCTTGTTTTTGAGTTTTGATATCAGTTATTTTTAATTCGGTTTGATCTAAAAGTTTTTTGATTTTTTCTTTTTGTTCTTGGTTGATTTCTTGTTTTTCGTATAATGTTTTTAATTCTTCTTCACATTTCTTTAATTCACCTTCCCAATCGGATTTGAGTCCTTTATAATCGTTGATGGTTTGATCGTATTTGTCAATAGCTTTGTCGATTTCACCAATTAATTGTCCGTAATATTTAGATGATGGTTCTTGTGGTTTATAAAAGAAACATAAGTAACCAAAACCTAAAATACTCATAATAATTAAAAAATAAATTAAATAGCCTTTCCAAGTGTTGTTATTTGTGTGATAATTTTTCCTTTTGATGAAAAGAAAACCACCAAAAAGAATACTAGCTAACAAAAACCAAGTGAAATAAGATTTAAAAGAAAAATAACTTTTAAATAAGTCTAAGGGCGATAACATTATTTATCACCTCCTTTATTATGGTTTTCAATTTTATCTAATACTTCTGTGTCTTGTGAAATTATCATTTTGTAGGCTTGTTTTAAGTCTTCTTTATTGATTTCATTTCTTCTAGTTTCACCTTGTCCTCTATCTCAATATTCACAAAATCTTAGATAAATAATTTATTTAAAATATTTAACCTTGAAAAAAGGTTACTTTTTTACGCATTTTTTTCAAAAAACAACATAATTGCGTAAAAAAATTGAGGTGTTCCAAAAGTTTAGACACTTTTTGTTTTTTAAAAATTCTTTAAGACTAACTATTAAGTTAGTCTTTTTTTCTTTTCCAAGACTAAAATAATTTTCATATCTTTTCTAAAAACGTTTTTAGAAAGGATTCTAATGTTAAGACAAAAATTATTTAAAGATTTTTTAAAAAATAAAAAGAATTTAGAAATTCGTAATCAATTAATCGAACTTCATTTACCTTTAGTCAAAAAACTAACTTATCAATTTAAATATTATACTCGAGTTTTAACCAAAGAAGATTTATACCAGGAAGGGATTTTAGGATTAATCAAAGCCCTCAATAATTACCAAGATTTAGGTTATGACTTCATTTCTTACGCAACTCCAACCATCAAATCAGAAATTAGAGAACTAGTAAGAAAAAGCCACTCACCTTCAATACCCCAAAAAACAACCAAACCAAATAATATCAGCTTTAAAGAAGAAAAATACAAACAACCTAATTGGGATAAAATCCTTAATCCACATCAATTATGGTTAAAACAAGTAAACCATGAAGTATTCTTAAAATTACTAAGAAAAAAACTAAGCAAAAACGAATTTAATATTATTTGTTTAAGTTTCGGAGTTACTTTGGGCGACATCAACGAAACTCACCAACCAACTTTAACCAACCACGAAATCGCCCAAAAACTAAATTTAACTTTTAAACAAATTGAAACATTAAAAAAACATGCCATTCAAAAACTAACCCCAAATAACAAAAAATCAAAGGAGAAACCAAAAAATGTTAAATAAAGTGCAACTAATTGGCAATATCGCCCATGACCTAGAAAAACAATATATCAACAGTAACAATGACCAAATCCCTAAAATAGATTTCAATTTAGCAATCAACAATAAAGATAAAGTTCAGTATATCCCTTGTGTAGTATTCCGTAATCAAGCCGAAAACTGCCACAAATACCTACATAAAGGTTCGGGCGCCAAAGAGGCCTAAATATCGAGCTATCTAACCAATAGCCAGTGCCGATAAACACTGAATGGATATGGTCGGTCCGTTAAACGAAAGAATAATGGATTACAGCAGACCATAAAAGCGGATTGAGACGAAGTAGTTAGTCAAGAGGATACCGCCACCAAATTGTCCCATGGATAAGCCTGAAATGGTCTAAGAAGGAAAGCAGATGTAATCTTAGAACCTAATACGCAAACTACTGAAGCCGTATAGTCCAGAGTCTAACAGGATATATTATTTGTCTTGGTTAGTTTATCTAATTAACAGAAAGCCTGGAATCTCACCGACAGTCAGGAAAGACGTTAAAACATAAGCGGTTACTTCACCTAAAGGACAAAGGTAGATATTTAGAGTAACTTGGAGAATCCTAAAAGCTAGTTATTTAATTAACAAGTCAAGGAATAAATGCCGAGACGCTCAAGGATAAAGAAGCTATTTAATAGTCGTGGATAATTCAAAGTTAACATTGGAATATGCTAACAAAATGACCCACCAGGGCGAAGGTTAATAACCTTTACAAGGCGAAAGTAGCTAGTAATTTACTATTTATTCACTGTAATCAAGGAAGGAGTTGATAAATATGTCAACAACTGTTTCAAATGAAACTAAGCTTTCGCGAACATTGAATAAGATCCTATATTGGCCGTAAGGCAAAATTAGTTCTCGAAAGAGAGTAAATTATGGAAAGCCGTATGCTTGGAAACTTGCTCGTACGGTTTGGACGGGGGCTGATTGTAATACATACAATGGAAATGCAAATCCCATTGTTGAAACGCAATTAATCTATCCGTATAAAAATATATGTAGAAGGCACCCTTTCCATCCAAAAATATACTACAAACGAAGGACAAACACGAACCAATACCAAAGTAATCATCCAAAATGTCATTTTTTTAAACAACAAACCCAAATAATATTCACAACATTAAGTCCCAAAAAGGGACTTTTTTTATACCTAAATTCAACATAACATTTATCAAAAATTAAATTAAGGAGTAAGTAAATGAACTTAAAACCTAGAAATATTTTAATTATATTAACTTTAACATATATCGGTTTTATAATTACAAACCTTATGACGTTATTTTTTGATTTTAATTTAGGAATCAAAGCTAACACAACAATAAGCCTTTTTTCTGATATAGTTTTTTTAATTTATATTTGGTTAAAGGAGCAACGAAAAAATGAAAATTAACTGGATCGGTTGTAAGAAACAACTTTTACCACAAATTATTTCCCATTTACCTTCTAAATTTAAAACCTATTATGAACCATTTTTAGGAAGCGGTGTTGTTTATTTTCATTTAAAACCTAAAAAAGCTATTTTAAATGATAACGATTCCTAATTAATCACTATGTGGAAACAAAGTCTCCAAAATCCCCATCATTTTGTTAACAAAGTCAAAGCCATGGAAAATTATATTTATCAATATCACGACCAAAAGAACCAAAAACAAGCTTACAAAAATTTACTAAACCAATATAACCAAAATACCAAAAAAAAAAAAAATTAACCAGGTCAGCTATCTTTTATGTTTTAAAAAAATACGCTTTTCGCGGTATTACTCGTTATGATAATCAAATTAATTTAAAAACAAATTTTGGCTACAAGCCCAAACAAAAAATTCCCATCATCAATTTAAACGAATTAGTTACATTCCAAAGACATTTCCAAAAGAAAAAACATGTTTTATATTGTATGGATTTTCGTCAAGTTATCGCCAATAGTCAAAAAGGCGATTTTCTTTTTATCGATCCGCCATATTACTATGAAGGAATTAAAGACAAAGACTTTTACCAAAAACCATTTTCTTTTGCAGATCATCAACAATTAGCCTTGGGATTACACCAAGCAACCAAAAAGGGCGTCAAATGGTTATACACCAATTATGAAACAACCCCAATTTGTAATTTGTTCCAAGAATGCAACATCATTAAAACGAAAACGACTACCAGTCACTGTTTAACCAATAAAAACATCAATCAAGAAATCATTATTAAAAATTATAATTAGGGTTAAAATTTTTACCATTGTTTTACATCATGAAATTGGATATGAAACTTTATTTTGATTAAAAAAGGAGAAAAAATCAATGATGAAAAATAAAATTAACGCGTTAAAAAAAATTAACTAAATTAAAATGCAAAAACATTGAAATTATTCAAAATAATGAAAGTAAAATTAAAGAAATTAATTTTGATTTCAAAGGAATATATGCGGATAGTTTACAATTTTTACAAATTGAATTTTATCCAAATGCTAATTTAAAGCTAATTCAATGTTTTTGTTGTAGGACGGATATTGAAGATAAAGATTTTACTTATGATTTTTATGATGAAAATAATCCTAAAGCAATTAAAGTTTGTTCTTTTACTTTAGTTCCAAAAGTTTTTAAATATTTAAAAGCAATTGGCAATATTTTACAACATGAATATTTTATCCCTATTATGGATGTTGATGAAGAAATAACTTATAATTTAATGTCAACTAAAACTTTATATACAAAATTAACCAAAGGAGAAATAAAATGAAAAAATTTAAAGAAATCGAAAACCAAATCAAAAAATTAAAATCAAAAGTCAAAGAGTATGAAAAATGGTCCCAAGAATGCACATCAGCAGTACCACGATATAAAGCAACAGCCCAATATCTAAAAACTGTAATTCAAGCAAACCTAGTAGAAGCGCAAGAACATGAATCCCAAGCTCAAAAACTCACATCAAAAGTCCAAGAAATGAAAGAAAAAATCCAACAACTCAAAAACAAAATATCAAAGGAGAACCCAAAAAATGGATACTTTAAAAATCGCATCATTGAGTTTTGTAATGCAAATAATTACATTTCTAACATGTGGACTAATTATGCGTTACCAACCAACTTTAGAAATGCTTATTATTTTAACAACAAACACATTAACAATGTTTTTGTTTGTTGTTGGTTTTCCACTTATTTTAAACAAAAAAGAAAAAACCAAAATAAAAGGAGAATAAAAAAACATATGAGCGACGCCATGACTGAAATTAACCGCGGGACTTACTTCAAGGACCGCAGCAAATTAAAACCCAAAACTAAAAATAATAATAAATCAAACAAAAAGGAGAAAACCAAATATGACAAAAAAAGAATTAATTAAAAAAATAGCTAAGGCAAACAAAACCTCAATAACCCAAACCGAAGAATTTTACAACTCATTCGAGAATGCAATAATTAAAGCAATCACTACTAACGAAGAAGTAGTTTTATCACCTCAAATTGGCAAATTCATCTTAAAATCAAGAAAAGCCCAAATCGGCCACAACCCACAAACTGGGGAAAAAATCCAAATCCCCGCCAAAACAGTAGTAACTTTCAAACCATCTAAAACCATCAAAGATAAAGTCAAAAAATTAAAATTAAAATAAAAGGAGAATAAAACTATGAGTGATGGAATAACCGAAGCATATCGTGGAACCTATCAAGACCGTTCCCAAACAACCAAAAAGAAAAAGATAATCAAAACCAAATAACTTTAAAACAATTAAGTCCCCAAAAGGGACTTTTTTATACCCAACATTAACAAAATTAACCAAAGGAGAACCCAAAAAAATGGATACTTTAAAAATCGCATTATTTAGTTTATTAATGCCAATAATTACACTTCTAACATGTGGACTAATTATGTGTTACCAACCAACTTTAGAAATGCTTATTATTTTAACAACAAACACATTAACAATGATTTTGTTTGTTGTTGGTTTTCTACTTATTTTAAACAAAAAAGAAAAAAACCAAATAAAAGGAGAATTAAAAAATGAATAACAAAAAAAGTTCAGCACCAAGCATTATAATTTTATTAATTTTAATAATTATTGCTGATGTTGGTTTTTATTTTTGGATGAACCAAACACCAAAACCCGAAACCCCACAAACCACCCAGCAACCCAGACCAAACCCAAACACACCTCACACCACGCACGGCATCTCAGCCCACAAACCAGAAAAAATAGACCAAGGCCCACAAGGTCCAAAAGGCCACAAAGGTGACACAGGAGACAAAGGTGACACAGGACCACAAGGACCACAAGGACCAACAGGACCACAAGGACCGCAGCAAATTAAAACCCAAAACTAAAAACAATAAATAATCAAAGGAGAATTAAAAAAATGCAAAAAGCAAAAGAATATCAAACAATTAATTACCGATCCGACGGAACAATTAAATCTATAATTGAATTTAACCCAACCACCCGCAAACAAGTTAAAGCCACTATTTTTCAACAAGATGGAACAACTGTTGATTCTATAATTGAATTTAACCCATCCACTGGCAAAAAAGTTAAAACAACTTATTACCAATCCGACGGAAAAACTATTAATTATATAAATGAACTTAACCCATCCACTGGCAAAATAATTAAACAAACTCATTACCAACAAGACGGAACAACAATTAAATTTATATATGAATATGATAAAGACACTGGCAAACCAGTTAAAAAAACTTTTTACCAATCCGACGGAACAATTATTGATATCTTTAACTTTTAAACCCAACCAAACCCCATACCTAGACTCCCTCACACGGTCGGAATGGGGTTAACCGTAAATAAAAAAATGACACAAAAAAACCAAAAATATTGACCTAAACAAGTCACAAAACTGTTTCAACTAAATAAATCATCAGAAAGGAGAATAAAAAATGCCAAAAAACCAGATATACGCCTTCACAGCGGTTGTTGTCGTTTCAGTAATCATAGCTGCTTCAATTTGGTTCTTCCAACCATTCAAATCAAAAGAAGCATCACAAACCAATTCAACTCCAACAGTTGAAAAATCAGACTCAACTAAAAAAGATGAAAAATCTAACGAAAACAATCAAAACAAATAAAAATAGTATCACCTAAACCAAACCAAGAAAGGAGGCGACTTGGTGCAAACTCAAGAAACCCAACCAACCAAACCCCACTTTACATTTATTTCTAATTTTATAGAAACAATTTATCTAATTTCAATCCAAGTTTTTATAATTTATTTAATCAAAATAACTTACCCAAATTTCAAAATAGAGGAATTAAAAAATTTAAAATTAGAAATAATCCCTTTTGTTTCAATTATCGCAATCGTTTATTTCCAATTAAATGTTGTTTTTAAACTTACTAAATTATTCCAAGTTTCAAAAACCAAATCAGAAGCATTCAAAGAAATAAGAAAACAATATTTCCAACAATTAATTAAAAATTTTGAAAATAACGAAGCTCATAAAAATCAAATAGCAAGTGAAGAAATGAAAAAAGTTAATAAAATATTATTACAAAAAAACAACGAACTAAATGAAAATTATAAAAAAATAACTAAATTAAACGAAGAAATAGCAAAATCAAAACTTCAATTAGAAACCAAAAAGTAAGAAAACAAAAAATGAAAACAACCAACTAACCAAAGAAACCTAATACTACCCCTACAGCAAAACAATCGACTATATCTACGAATATAGCCCACAACCAGAAGGACCTAATAAAGTCACAAAACTATTTTATAAAATCAAATTGATGAAAGGAAATAAAAATGTTTCAATTAATTAAAAGGTTTTTTATGATAATTTTTTTAGTCACATCAATTATCGGCCAAGTTTTATTGTTCAATTTATATCAAAAATTTAAAATCAATAATCCTGAAATCGAAATTCAAGCAATTAAATTTTTTGGGTTGGTAGTTGGCGAAATTATGCTTTTTTGGATTTGTTTTTATAGTTTTAAACATGTTCTTGACATTTTTAAAGCACAATCAACAACTGAAAAAGATTTATTCGCATTTGAAAAACAATATCAATTACAAGCAAAATCAATGGAGTTGCAAAGTAGATTAAATAATCAAGTACACCAACTAAATATTGAAAAAAAAAAGCAAAAGCAATTGGAAGAAAAAAACCAAAAAGTGATAAGCTCCACGAAAATAGAACCAGTTGAGAGCAACAATTTTATCGAAAAAAAATATGATTTTTTTCGAAAAACCAAATTGCTTATTAATTACTATTATTATATCATGAAAATAGTTTTTTAAACAACAAAACGAAAATAAAACAATAATATTTATTATTTTTTAAATTTTATATCAAATGACAAGTTTTATTTTATAATAGTATAATATATGTATATATATAATATAAGAAGAAATAAAACTTTTAAAGAGTTTTATTTCTTCTTATATATTTAACTCATATATATTATACTATTAAAATAATATACTTGTAACACTAAAATACAAATAAAATTATTTTTTTACGTAATTATATAAGAAATACTATTTTTATAATATTAAAATCAAAATAATAGCTTTTAAAGAGATTGAAAATTATTATTTGAAGGGCCACCCCATACAAACACACCCCAAAACGTCATATAGGGACAAAATAATGTGTTTTAAGGGTATTTGAGGTTTTGTTTTGTGATAAATAGTTAAATAAGGAAAGCGACGTTGAACGTCGCTGGGGAAATGGTTTTTTTATTTAAAAATAAAAAAAAGACCCTCGATTAAATGAGGGTCTTAATTTTTTTAGATTTATTAAATAAATTAATATAATTCATGTTTAGGATCAAAACCCAGAATATAAAAAATATTATTTAATTTTAAACCTAATAAACGACTTTGTTTTGTAGTTTTTAATTGATAAACTGTTTCACCTTCTGCAAGTTTTGCAATTTTTTTAAAACCTTCGTTAATAAGTTTATGTTCTTTAACTTCATGAAAATGAAAATCGCTATTTATGACGCTTTGAAAACTATCATGTTGTATAGGTTTGTCTAAAGGATAAAGAATATCTTCAAAAAATTGTAAAATTTTAAAACGTTTAAAATTTTTATAAGGTGCATATTTTTTAACAAAGGAATAACGAAATTTAGTTTTTGAACTCATCAGATTACTTTATTTTTTTGAAATTTTTTGTAAAATAATTTTTTATTATTTCGTTTTTAATAACATTTTTAGACCAATCTTCGTTATTATCCCAAGCCGATCGCCAAGGAGCTTCTTGATGCGTCAAATTAGATAAACTAGTAGCTGCTTTATTTCCATATAATTCTATTATTCTATCGATTAAAACACGATGATTGTTTGTTAAGTGTTTTTCTTCTCCTTTTTTAGCTCCGCGACAAATTGGTTTATAGGTATAACGTTTAAATTCATTATATAAATTAGGAAAAACAGGCCCGTGAAGCCATGCTTCGATTGGTTCATTAAAAATTGGTTGATTATTTTCAACTAAATATTTAGCATATGTATAATAAGTTAATTTTTGTAATTTCATATTTGTGATGGCACTCTTATTTTTTTTAATAATATAATTGGCGACATCAAAAATAGTGATTTCATTATTTTGATTATTCATAATTTTCTCCTTTTTAAAATGAATTTATCTACTGTTAGTATATCATGAAAATATTTTATTGCAACATTAAAAATAAAAAAGAATTAAAATAATTGTTTTTAAGGTGTTTCAAATTTATTGTTTGAAGTTAAACCTCAAAAAAATATATAAAACGTCATTAAGGGGCAAAATAATTCGTTTTAGAACTATTTTGGTTCCAAATTAAATAACCAAAATAGTTTAGTTATAAAAAAACTACACAAATTGCCCTTTCTAATGAAGGGCGCTAAACAATATTATTTTAATTATTTTTGATAACACTTGTTTTTATATTCCAAAGGTGATAAATAATTTAATACTTTCATTTTACGATAAATATTATAATACTTGATATAATCAGTAATTATTTCTTTAATTTGTAATTCATTTAATTTTTGCATCTTTTCATAATGGATGGTTTCGCGTTTCATATTAGACCAAAATGATTCCATACATGCATTATCAGTTGGCATACCTTTTGCCGAATAACTAGCAATCAAATTATTTTCTTTTAAATTAGTTTGATATTTCTTGGAAGTATAAACACTTCCCCTATCACAATGGATAATACAAGGTTCTTTTAATTTGGGAAGATATGTTAAAGTATTAATCACAAAATCAACATCAGCAAACTTAGAAATATTAAACCCTATAATTTCGCGGTTATGTAAATCCATAATCGCTGAAACAAATAATTTTTTATTTTTAGGCCCAAAAGTAATATAAGTAATATCGGTACATAATTTTTCAAAAGGTATTGTTGATTTAAAATTATTTTGAATTAAATTTTTTAAATTATTTTCTTTTTGAACTGATAAATCATAATAATATTGAGGTTTTCGTTGAATCCTTTGTGATAATAAACCAAATTTATGCATCATTTTTAAAACAGTTTTAGGATTAATTTTAAATTTAAGTTCAATTAATTTTTGATGAACTATCCGATACCCAAGCCGTCTTTTTCTTTTGCCATCGGTAGTAATATATGAATTTTGTTTGCATATTTGAAACAAGGCTTTTTCTAATTCATTGTGCGGCCTAGGATTACTACTTTGTTCTATCCACCTATAATAACTATTTTTAGAAATACTTAACCATTTAATTAATTGATTCAATGAAATATCATCTTTATATTCATTAATAATTTCTAAATACAATTTTCTATTTTTTTTCAAACTATTAGCAATTTTTTTATTAATTGCTGTTTTTATTATATTAATTTCTTCTGTTGTCTCTATTTGTGTATTTTTTCCTTTAATTAGTGGTTCAAATCCTTCTGCTCCTAGTTTTTCATACATTTTAACCCATTTATAAATTTGACTACGATTTTTAATTTTAAATTTTTCTTGAATTTCTTTACATTTTTTCCCTTCCTGTTTCAAAACAACAGCCTTTAATTTAGTATCCAAAGAATATGATTTTAATTTCTTCTCCATTTCTAAGCTCATTTCTGTTTTGTTAACATATCCTTAATTTTTAAGTCACTATTGTTAAAAAAACTGTTTATTTGTTATTTATATTGATAAAAAAAACAACAATAAAATCTTTTTAAGAAGATTTATTGTTGTTTTAAAGAAGTTTATTTATTTTTTTGTGTTATGGTTTTTTTGTTATAAAAATAAAAACCCCCTAGAAAAAACCTCTGCTAAATTAATAATGTATTTTTTTATATTAATAAAATTATTTACAATTAATCTTCTATAATTTTAATTAATGGTTTTAAATTGAAGGTTACTTTTGACATTTTTGATATTTTTTTGTAAATTTCTGATATTTTTGAATTAAGTTCATTATGTTCTATTTCTAATTTTAAAGCTATATCTCTTTCATAACAATTTACTTGTTTTTTGTTTCTAAAATCATGAATTTTATCTTCTAATTCTTTTTTATTTTTTAAAAGATTAAATAATTCATTTTTTATATCTGTTGATTTTTTTTTATTTTTTATATAATGTTTTTCATTTTCCATCGCCATAACTTGATTATTAGTGATTAAAAATATTCCTAAAAAACTAAATAAAACTATTGGTAATAAAAATAATTGTTTTTTTAATCTAAAAATTAACATTTTTTTCTCTTTTCTTTTTTTATTTATTTTCTTCATTCTTTGTGTTATGTTTTTGGGTGTATAGGGTTATATAACCTTGTTTGGGGTTGAAGTGGAGGTAGTAGGTTTTGTTGATGAAGTTGATATTATTTTCATCTCTTTTGTTTGAAATGCAGTTTACTTCATCCATGAAAAAGTCTTTGTCTTCTTCGAGTAACCATTTAGGGCCTTTGTAGTTAAGTTCTATGTAGTGATTTGATGGATCTACAAGCATATGATTATCAAATTGTGAATCGTTATGATGGCGTTTTGTGTGGAAACGAACAAACTTATCTACTGTTATATTTCCATCATACCAATTGTCGAATGGATTTTGGACGAATGGCGCGAGGTCGGTTGGTTCGTGTGAGTAGTGGTTTCCGCGTCCAAGGCCGTTTAATCCGTAGAAGGTGTAAGTTCTTTCGATTTTGTGCTCACCTTTGATTGTATCTTTTGAGTTTTTATATAAATACCAAGTTTTACCATCACTACCAAGATATGGTTCTTCATCTAATGGATATTCTTTGGGATTGTATTCTCCTAAGGGTGTGTGTATGCTTTCGCCATAAAAATATTCTTTTTTTGTTTCTATTTTGGTGTTGGGGATAGGGTAAATTTTTGGTTTTGTTTTGGTGATATCATATTTTATATCTAAAAACAAAAACACTCCAAAAGCAAGAACTATAATAGACATCATGACATAATAAACAATCAAAGCTGTCTTTATATTGACTTTTTTAATCCTATTTGTATTTTCTCGTTTTTGAATAAACCAAATCCATAAGGGGATTAATCCAAAAATAATACCCAAAATACCTATAATAGTTAATATCTTAAATAACTCCATTCTAATCTTGATTCCTTTTTTTATTATTTTAACTTATTATCATTTTAACACAAATATAACAATAATGCAAAAAAATATGCATTATTGTTACCACCCAAACCATTTAGAGAATGTAGACCATTTTGATGCAACAGCTGTTGCACCACCTAAAGCTGCACCAGCAAGTCCACCAACAACAGTTCCAACAGGGCCTAAAACAGAACCAACTGAGGCACCAAAAACAGCCCCTGATTTAACTGCAACTGTTGTTGAAATAACTGCTCCTGTTCTTTCTACTCCTTCTTGCCAAGCGCTTTGTTTGGTTTCTAGTTGTTGGGAGTTGTTGGTTAATTTTAGCTTATCAGCTTCTAATTCACGGATTTGTTCTTCTAATGTTTCTTTCGTTGTTGTGTGTGCGTCTTGTTCGGCTTTCAATTGTGCTTTTAGTTTTTCAATTTCATGTCTTAATTCTTTGTTTTCGAATCTTAATGAACCGCTAGCACCTTCAAGTCCTGCAATTGCTCCTTCTAGTTGTTGGATTTTGATTGCTTGTTGTTTGAAGGTTTCCATGTTGGTTTCAATTTCAGCAGTTAGTTTCATAATTTGTTCTGCTTGTTCTTGGATGGTTTGTTGTAGTTGGGCTATTTCTTCATCTTTTTGTTTGATTATTTCTTGGAGTTGGGTTTCGTTGGCTTCTAGAGTGTTGATTTTACTTTTTAAGTCTTTGATTTGAGTTTGTTTATTGTTTAATTGATTAACTAATGATTTGTTTTCATTACCGTTTTTAACCAATTCACCTTGAATTTCTTTGATTTCTTTTTCTAGTTGTTCGTTTTCGATTTTAGATGTGTTTAGTTGTTCTTGAATTTTGTTTAAATCGTTAGTATATTTTTCTTTTAGGTTTTTGTTTTCCAATTTTAAAGTATCTATTTCATTTCTAAATCCTTGTTCTTTAATTTCTAGTTGTTGGATTTCGTTTTTAAAGACTTTGATGTGAGTTTCTTTGTTGTTTAATTCTTGTTGTAGTTTATTTGCATTTTCGTTGTTTTTTGCAATTTGTTCTTTTAGGTTTTTGGTTTCTTTTTCAAATTCCAAAACCATTTTTTTGTGATTATCTATTTGTTTTTGAATTTCTTCCAAAGTTTTTACGTGTTGTTCTCTTAGACTTGTTGTTTCATTTTGTTTTTGGCTTAGTTGTTGTTTAAGGTTATCTTCATTTTGTTTTAATTGGGCTATTTCTTCTTCTTTGAGTGCTAGTTGAGCTTCGAAATTAACCTTTTCTTGGTTGATATCAGTTTTTAAGTTATTGATTTCTGAATTTAGTTGCTGTTTTTCTTCGTTTGATAAATTAATTTGCTCGTTTAATTGTTGTTCTTTTTTTTGTAATTCTTCTTCTTTTTGGTTAATTTGTTGTTGGAGTTTTTCTAAGTCTTGTTTATTTGAAGATAATTGGTTTTCTAATTGTGATTTTTGAGTTTGTAATTGTTCGATTTCTTTGTGTTTGTTTTCGGTATTTTTAACTTGATTAGCTAAATTAGTTTTAATATCTTTAATTTCTTGAGTTAATTGTTTCTCTTTTTCTTCACTGGATTTTTGAGTTTGTGTTAATTTTTCTTCTTGTTCTTTAATAACTTTGTTTAACTCCTTTTGGGTTGTTTTTTCTTGTTCTAATTTTTGATTTACATTCTTTAATTCTTCATTTTTAGAAGTTAAATTAGTTTGAATACCTTGAATTTCTTGAGTTAATTTTTGTTTTTCTTCATCTGATAGGTTTTTTTGTTCTTTCAATTGATTTTCTTTTTGTTTTAATGTTTCTTGTTCTTGTTTAATTGCGTTATTTAATTCAATCCAAGTTCCCAAAGCAAAAGCCAAGGAATATGGATATGAATACAATTGGTTAAGAAGAGGAAAGGTTAAGCATGATGAAACATTAGCAAATAGGGACGAATTAGAAATAATACGCACTTATAAGACAATCGTACGTGGAATCATCCAATACTTTTGTTTAGCTAACAATCTAAATGCATTAACCCATCTAACCTATCTAGCTGAGTATAGTTGTTTGAAAACTTTGGCAAGGAAACACAAAACGGCAATTGCCAAAGTGCGAAAAAAGTTTAATCGTAGCACAACTTGGTCAATTCCTTATTTAAACAAAGGGAAAACCAGATATGAGTCATGGATTGTTTACCCTTGGGATAAGATTAAGAAAATGCGTAGTTGTAAGAAAAATCCCGATATCATCATCAATCCTTATCTATTCCAAGGTCGTACGAATCTAACAGACCGCCTTAAAGCGGAAATATGTGAGAAATGCGGCAAAACAACCCAACTTCAAATCCATCACATTGGTACGGTTCGCAATGAAAACCGCAAAAGCGTGATGAATAAGAGTACAAAAGTGTTATGCATAGATTGTCATAGAAATATTACGAACCAACAAATGCATGATATCAGATTAAATAACAAAAGTAAAAGAACAAAAAAGAATAAATAGCTAATCAGCCGTAAGGCAAAATTAGTTCTCGAAAGAGAGTAAATTATGGAAAGCCGTATGCTTGGAAACTTGCTCGTACGGTTTGGACGGGGGCTGATTGTAAATAAAACAGCAAACGCAAATCGCTGAATAAGACGCAATTAATCTATCCGTATAAAACCCTAATTACGCTCGCGCTCAACAACGTCTTAAAGACAAACGTCGTGGTAAAATCCCTGAAATTGTTATGATCCCTAATAAATAAAACTTTTTTTAAACAATTTAATTCATAAAAATGTATAATAGTGATATATTCATATTTTAATATTTGATAATAATCACTATTATCAGAAAGGGAATGAAATTTATGAATAATAATAATAATAATTTTTTTCAAAAAAATTTAGAAATTATAATCATTATTATAGCAGTTATTATTGGTATTGGTTTTTATTATAAATCCAACAATTCTTTAAAACAAGAACAACAAGGAGAACAAGAACCTAAATCAGATGAACTTGAAAATTTCGATAAAAATGTTCAAAATGAAATAAATTTAACAGATAAAAAAATTAAAGATTTTCAAAATCAGTTAGTTTTATTAAAAAAAGAACTAGAACCCAAACTTATTAATTCTTCTCAATATTTTAAAAAAACAGTGAAACAAGATGAAATTCATGATTTAAAAGAAATAAATGAAATTGTAAAAAAAGATTTTAATTGGATTATATCTCAAATTGAAAACGAAATTGAAAGTTACCAAAAATACCAACGGAAAGGTTATTTGTTTAATATTAAACAAAATATGAGAAAACAACTCATAGATAATTCTAAAAATAGAATAAAAAATAATTTATTAGAAATTGAAACAAAATTAAATAAACTAAAAAATAATATTGATGAAATTAAACCTAAATTTAAAACTAATTCAGAAAATTTTCAAAAAATCAAATCTTATGTTTATTCAACAAAAAATGATAAAAGCTTATTACCTTCTAATCTTACCGAAGAAGAAAAAAAATGTTGTGAAGAAATAAAAAATAGTTGGAAATCATCGTTGGGTTATTTAAAACAAGATCAATCCGTAATTAATGAATATCTAAATATAATCAACGAACACCACAATAAAATTAACTCAATAAAATCCCAATATCAATCATTAAAATCTCAAAAAGAACAATTAGAACAACAATTAGAAGTTAAAAACAAAGAAATAGATAAATTAAAATTAGAAGCACAAACAAAAAAATCACAATTACAAACTCAAGGAAAACCAATTTATAAAAATAATGAATTAACTAAAATTCAAGAAGAAATCTCCAAACTCCAAGACGAGGCTATAGAATTAGTGGGACAAATTTCACATCTTAATTCTCAAATAAAAATATTAGAATCTTCCCAAAGAAAGTATGAAGATATGTTATCAAGCGCCGTAGATTACAAAAAAACATTAGAAGAACGATATAAAGACACCGAAAAACAATATCAAGATAATATCTTATCTAAATTAAATTCCCTCTACCAAATCGCCTCAAATTAAAAATAAATAAATAAAAGGAGTTTACGTTTAAATAAATTTATCTAAAAAAGGAAAATAAAGAAAATAAATAAAAACATTAGAAAAAAACAAAAGTCTTATTCTTTTTTTGATACTAAAATAAAATATGTTATTTTAAACTTCACATTGACAAATAATAATTAAATATTTTTAATAAATTAAAATTTCCTATAAAAAATACAATAACTTATTACCTTTACTTCAATCAAAAACAATGATATATTGCCTTATATAAAAAGGAAATGAATATAAAAGAATAAAAAGAAAGAAAAATAATGAAATTAAAATATCAAAATATAAAAACGTTAATTTCTGAATTAATTGTCAATAAAAATAATTATAGACATATTCCACTAAAGAACGAACAAGATGCAATTAATAAATTTTGTACAAGAATTAGTCACTTTAAACCAAACACCTGAGAAATACGAACAAACCATTAAAGATAAAAATCAAGAAATTATCGATATTAAAACTAAAATTAAAACTTTTCAAACCAAAGAAGAAAGATTAAGAAAAGAATTAAAGCTGGTCGAAAATCGCCTCGAAACCCAAAAAGAACCTTCAAACCTCGCCAACTACATCAAAGACCGTTATTCTTTCAACTGTTGGAATAACAAAGGGCTAACTTATGATGCGACCACAGCAAACGGATTTAAATTTTCTCGTTTCGACATAACAAATGATAGTCAATTATTTGTATATGTCGACTTAGAAAAACAACTCAACGAAGGCCCAGGTGGTAACTATTTAATCGTTAAATACAAAGGCCCTAAACACTTCTTAGACGACGACAAGGACTATTACCTTGGTAGCGCACATGTTTCCGACTCTAACTTTGAATTAACTAATTTTCACCTCCACTTTAATCCTGTCCGTAACACTTTATCCCTTTACCAAGATAAACATCATCCAAAACCTCAAAAACAATAATCAAAAATAATTTTACCAACATTAAAAGACTCTAAATTAGAGTCTTTTTTATTTTACACACAATAATGGTAAGGCCATTAAAACGAATAAAAAAACCAAAAAAGGAGAAAACAAAATGGAAATTATTCAAAAATATTCACCTTATATTTGTTTAATAATTTTTACTTTAACAACAATCATAATCTGTAATTTCATTAATCATAATTTAAAACAAAAAATTAATCTTATTGAAAAAGAAATAGATACATTCCGACAAGACACAAAAAGTAATTTTAAAAAAATTAATGAAAAAATAGATAAATTAATAAATCAAAATAAAGAAAGCGAGTAAAAACATATGTCAAAAAAAATAATTAAAACCAAAAAAACCAAACCAAAGGCGATAACTTCTAAAAAAGTTATCCCTCGAAAAAACAAAAAACCAAAAAAAACAGTTAAAAAAACAACCCAAAAAACTACAAAACCAATTACCAAAACCACCCCCCCACAACCTACAAAAATAATTGTAGAAACTCAACAAAAACAAGATAATTGGTTTGTAAAAATAATTAAAATATTAGGAAAAGCAATTATTGTATTATTACCTATCTTATTAATTGGAGGTGGTATTTATTGGGTTCTTTTTAAATTCTTTCCTGAAATATTTACCCAAATCAACGCTTTTACAGGAGACGCCGCAGCTAAAACCAAATCGTTATACGATAAAGCCACTCAACCAATTTACAATTTTATTAAACATATCCATAATAAAATAACAGGAAACGATAAAGATCCCAATCACACTCCTTCACCCCAAAATAAATTAGGTTATTATCTAGCAACTACCTTAAGCGTCATCGGTATTTGTTTGGGAATTGGTAAAATCGGTAATTGGTTAAAAGGTGGCGCGAAAAAAGCTATTCGAAAAGGAACTAAAAAAACAATTCAAAAAAAAGCTACTTCCAAAATAGCTAATGTTGGCAGTAAAATATGTAAAATTGGTGGTAAAGTTTTATTTTGGGTTTCTTTAGCTTTAACTGCTTACGAACTTTACCAATTTTATCAAGAAGAGACTCAAAATCCAAATCCACCTCAACAATTAACCCATAAAATGGAAAATCCCCCAACACCAATCTTCCAAGCACCATCTATTCAACAACAACCAAACAATGAATTATCAACTATAGTTAATCCAATTCAAGAAGATACAAATCAAGAAGAAAGAATAACTGGTAACCTTGACAATCCCTGATCATGGTTCAGTTGAATCAACAACTGAACCTACCTTATTGCAACAAGAACAACTCCAACACACACCAACACTTGGCGAGGAATTAAAAGAAACTATCAAAAACAATGAAACACAACAACTAACACCTGAAGAAATCATCAAAGCCAAAAACTTATTAGAAATTAAACTCCAACAAGAAAAAATTAATAGTTTAACTTTAGAAACTCAAAAAGCTAATTTAGAACATGATTTAACTCAAAAACAAGAAGAATTAGAAAATAATCAAAAACTAACCGAACAAGAAAAACAAGAACTTCAAAAGGAAATCAATCAACAAACTGATAAAATCCGTTCTAAAGAAAATGAAATCTTTACCCAAGATCAAAAGATTAATCAATTAGAAACTGATCTTCACCAAGAAAAAACCATCAACACCGAAAAAGAAAAACAAATTAATGAATTAATCAATCAAATCAACGAACAAAACCAAATGACTGAACAACTCCAAAACCAACTCCAAGAACAAAAATCCTTAATTGAAACGAAAAATCAAGAATTAATCACCAATCAAGCTTTATCTGAACAAGAAAAACAAGCACTCCAACAGGAAATCAATCAATTAATTACTAATTTTCAACAAAAAGAAAAAGAATATCAAGCAACTATCTACCAAAAAGACCAAGAAATAACCGAACTAAACCAAATCATCAACGAACAAGCTAATGAAATTAACTGTTTAAGTGAGGAATTAGAACAACAAATCGATAAATGGGCACAACAAGGTCTACATATTCAAGCTCTAGAAGGAACAATTAAGGCTTTAGAAAACGCCTCTGGTAAATATATAGAAGAAAACGCCGAACTCCGTCATGAAATCAATAAACTCAAAGAACAAATAAAAGACGAACAAAAAGCCCATGAAGAAACTAAAGTAGAACTAAACAAAAACAAAGATCTATTAGTACAAAAAACAGAAGAATTAAGAAAAATAGATTTAATGATTAAAGCACAAGAAAACACCTATAGTGGCGCAATTCAACCTTTAATTACAAAAACCGCAAACGACCTAGTTAAAACAACTAAAACTATAACTGAAAATGTAACTTATTGTTTCAAAAAACTTTTTTGGTGGCAACAATAATGCATATTTTTTTGCATTATTGTTATATTTGTGTTAAAATGTTGGTATGTTATAAATTACCCGAAAGGAATTAATCATGTTTAATATTAAAAAAATCATTAAGTGGTTTTTTATCGTATTAGGGATACTTCTTTTTTTAATTATCGTTTTTATTGGTTTTATTGTTTTAACCGAAAAAAAAATCAAGAAATTACCGAAAGAACAAATCCCTATTTTAAAAGAAACCGCATTCGAAAAGTTTGATGAATGGTATGACGATAATAAAAAATGTACAATGATCAAAGCCAAATATACTTTTGATGGCCTTAATGGAATTGGTTATTATCAACAACAACTTCAAGAAAAAAAAGGTAGTCATAACGATATTTCAATCGCTCAAGACCGCCTCGAAACCCAAAAAGAACCCTCTAACTTAGCTTATTACATCGAAGACCGTTACCCCTTCGACCTTTGGAAGGAAAACTCAGCGAACGGATTTAAATTTTCTCGTTTCGACATAAAAAATGATAGTCAATTATTTATATATGTTGATTTAGAAAAACAATTCAAAGAAGACTCAAGCGGTAACTATTTAATCGTTAAATACAAAGGCCCTAAACACTTCTTAGACGACGACAAGGACTATTACCTTGGTAGCGCACATGTTTCCGACTCTAACTTTGAATTAACTAATTTTCACCTCCACTTTAATCCTGTCCGTAACACTTTATCCCTTTACCAAGATAAACACAATAACGATAAAGCCAAAGAAGACGCATATAATAAAAGAACCAGCGATGACTGGTGATAAAGAATAAGTTTTGATTTAAAAAAATAGTAAATCTATATTAGAAAGTTTATTCAAAAAAATGAATTTAAATTTAAAAAACATCAACTATACTTCAATTTTTTTATTTATAATATTTTTATTTTTCATATTTATAAATTATTTTATAAAATCTAATTTGGTTTATGCTGGTCAAGTTTATTCAGAAATTAAAAAAACAGATTCTTCGGAACAATTATTTGATTCTTCAGAAACAAAAATTGAGTTTTTAAGATCTAAAATAGATGATTTATCGAGAAAAAGAAATTCCATATTAAAAGAAATTAATAGAATAGAAGAAACATTATCATTTCATTTAAAAATCAGAAGTAAGAAAAATCCTAACGTTTCAGAAAGAAATTCAAGTTTTTTAAAATTTCAAATATCTTTTTTGAAAGAAAAAAAATCTTTTCTTAAAAAAAATTTAGAACAAATAAATTTAGAACAAATAGATTTAGAAATTCAATTAAGAAAAAAAATATATTCTCTTAAAAAATAACTTGTCTGCAACAAAATATATTAATTTAAAATATAAATTAAATGAATTTAATAATTTTTTAATTATAAACCAGACCCCCTTTAAAGGGGTCTTTTTTATTTCGCAACACACATACTTGGAAAGGAAACAAAAACTATGTTAATTAAAAAAATCTTTTCATCTTTACCGAGTAATCTTATCTTGTTCATCATTACCCTACTTTCATTTCTTCCAATTATCACCATTTATTATGTCATTAAATTCTATCTTTTCACCGTCAAACTAAGTATTAACCAACTAAAACAAGGAATCGTGTTGCAATTTTATCAATATTTAACCATGAAGCAACCCAATCATCATGTGGCATTTCATTAATACTTGGTTAACTAAGTTAAATAATGTTCTTAATACTATTAGTCATTATTTCTTCACTTATCAAAATCAATGGTTAAACTTAGGTTTATTAATAATTATTTTATTATTTCTTCCTCATCTTTTATATCTAATTGATTTTCTTTTTAAATGTCTTTATCATATAATTAAATTTATTTATTATTTAGGAAAATATCTTTTTTCATTATTAAAGAAAATTTTTAAGAAAGGTAAATAACCATGCAAATCAAACTATCACAACGCACCAAATTATGGTATCAACATCGAAAAAAATACATCAACGCTTCCGAAATCGCTTCCATTACGGGGTTAGATCCCTTTCGTTCCATGGAACAATTAGTCCATGATAAACTCTTTGGCACCACTTTTACCGCCAATCAATATACGCTTCATGGACAAAAGATGGAACCTATCGCTCGGCAGTTTTTCATAAAAAAAACCAATTTAATTTTCGAAGACACCATTTTTACTGATGATCAAGTTAACCTTTTTTCCGCCTCTTTAGATGGATACAACGAACAACATCAAGCCGTTTTAGAAATTAAATGCCCGTTTGTTAATGAAAACCAAACAACATCAAAAACATGGGAAACATTTTTAAGCCAACCGCATTCAAACAATATACCACGTTATTATTGGGCCCAAGTTCAATGTCAACTCTATTGTAGCCAAGCGAACTTCGCTTACTTTTTAGTCTATTTTCATGACCAAAACTATCATGTTGTTCGGATTTATAAAGATAATAATTTTATTTCTAAAATGATTAAAGATAGTCAAAAATATTTAGAATTACTACACAAAGCCAAAGAATAACTAGCTAAAACCACTTATTTAAAACAGTTAAGTAAAATTAAATAATTAATTAATACTTTTAGACCTTCAATTTGAAGGTCTTTTTTTATATCCAAAATAAAATTAAAGGAGAATTAAAATGGATAAAAATAGAATAAAAATAGTTAACAAAAATTTTAAACATTTTCATAATATTTTCAATCGCCTCATTTCGAAATATTATTATAGAAACGCCAAAACATTACAAAAAATGGAAAATATAGCTTTAATTGATGTATTTATTAACAGTTTAGAGTTAATATACTCTCAAACCCCAAAAAAACAATTATTTTTCATTTATAAAAATTGGGACGAAAGTTATTCCACGTTCAGTTTTGACATTTACGATAATAATTTCATCATTCGTGGGAAAATGGCAGTTTTTTATTTAGAAGATAAAGAAGACATTATTCCCATAATTGAATTAAGCCAACAAGAAATTGGTTTTTTTACTGATTTTAATATACTTATTTTTTTAGATCGAACTGAAAAATTTTGGGACGCAAACTTGAATACAACCATTCAAGAATTAAACAAAGGAGAACAACTTTTGACTCAATCAATCGGAAGTGATGCTGTAATTTTAAAATATGACTCATCCCCCAATTTTAAAACATTAATTTATTCCTTGCATTTCCCTATTTTTAAAAACTAAAACAAACCCTAATTTAGACCTTCAATTTGAAGGTCTTTTTTTATATCCAAATTAAGATTAAAAGGAGAAATAATCATGAAATTAATTATATTCGAAGGACTTGACGGCAGTGGAAAAACAAGTTTAATAAAAAGCGTTAAACGTGAATTAAAAAAACAAGGCAAAGAAGTGATTGTTATTCGCGGATTAGGAAGTTCAACAATTGGCGAATCTATACGTGAAACGTTTTTAACACACAACAAATTACACAATTTAACTAGATATTTTTTAAGTTTTGCTAACATGATTCAAACCCAAGAAGAACTCATCAAACCCCACTTAAAAACCCCTAAAATTATTTTAGTTGATCGTTGGTTAGGCTCTAATTTTGCATATCGTGTATATCCTAATCAAATTGATAAAAAATATTATCTTTTTAACAATTTAACTAAATTTTTTATCAAACCAAATTTGACTGTTTATTTAAAAATCAACCCACAAATAGGGTTAAACCGCAAAGTAAATCAAACTAATCACACACTCGATGTCATTGAATCAAGCCCATTGTCATATTTTCATCAAGTAGAAAAGGGTTATCAGGAATTTTTAAAACGAAAAAACCTAGGTCCTCAAATTGTTTTAAAAGCGATGGAAGCTAAAAATTCCAACTTCAACACAAACCAAATAATCAAAAAAATAGGAGAAATACCAAATGCCAATAGTCATTAAGAAACAATGCCAAAACGGCAATCTATATATCCATTATAGCAACGGTAAAATAAAAACTATTAAAAAAGATGGAACCATCCGATGGCGTACCAAAAAAATTAAATTTAAAACCCCAAAAAGACTCTTTAATTAGGGTCTTTTTTTATTAAGAAAGGAAATTAATCAAATGAAACAATTAACTAATTTACATTTCAAAAATATTAATGTTTTTAATCACCAAACTTCATGTGTTAACATCACTAAACAAATAATCCAACCCTCTTTATTCAACAAACCATTTAACGAATACATGATAAAAACCCACAACCTCCTAAACGAATATCTAGATAAAAACCAACACAACTCCCAAAGTAAAAAAGTAATCCGCGGTAAAATCAATGAATATCTTATTTTACTCTATTTTCAAAATAAAGGAATCATCAATTTATACCCCCAGGCTTACTTGTTTTTCATCCCCGACAACAAATTCGATTTGGTTTTATTCACTAAAACCAAGCGCATAATCGCCTTCAACTTCAAAACATGCCTGCGCGACCGATACAAACAAACAATTGTCGAAGCCCAACAATTAAAAAAACTCGATACGCGTTTTGAATTTTATTTATTAACTAATAACACTGTGGAAGCTCAAAGATTAAACAAGAAAATCAAACAAGGGAAAATCTTAGGAATTAACCAAGTGATCGATTGTTTTTTACCCCAAGCGAACATCTTTTTACAAACATTACTGACTAACCAATTCCTCCCTTTTAGCGATATTAACATGATTAAAAATAAAAAATAAGGAGTTAATATAAAATGTTAACCAACCAACAAAAAGCGTTACAACAACTAATAAAATATAGCGCACAAGGCCAATGGGAAAAGGTAAACCTTTATTGCCAAATCATCAACCCCCAAACCCTACTTGACCCCAACAACACAAAAATATTTACAGCTTTAAAATATTTATTTTTAGAAAAACAAACATCTCATCCTTGGGATAAAATCAAATCTCAAACGGAGATAATCCAAGAATTAATCACCTATCTTCAAACCCATTTTCCCCAAGATAACTTTACGAAAGAATCACTATCTTTTTTAAGTGATGATATTAATGAAGAAAATAACCTTGATTTCTTAGATAACTTAAAACATACCTATACCCAAGAAAAACTGTTCCAACAACTCTTAAAAATTATTAGTCCTTCTTTTGAAAATAAAGATCCTTATCATAAACATCTATACTACCAAGAAATCTTTGATAAATTAAGAAAATTTATGGCTTTTATTCCTCACAAAAATGATAAAACACTCTTTAATTTAAATCAAATGGTTTCTTGTCATCCTGAATTTTTTGAGTCCAATCAACAAGCCAAACAAAAAATTCAAGAAGAATATTACCGCCTATCAGAAACTTTCAAAGGATTAAATCAAGCCACAAAAGGCTTTAAAAAAGGTCAAATTATCACCATTGGGGGCTATACTGGTTTAGGAAAAACCACTTTTGTCTACAACCTTTTAATAGACATTTCAAAAACCAAACACCAAGAAACAAACAAACATCCAAATATGTTGGTATTTTCTTATGAAATGACCTTAGAAGAAAATTTAAGTCGTTTATTAGCCCACCAAACTCAAATTCCTTTAGATATTATTTTAGATAAAAGTTTTGAAGACTCAAACATCACACACACACACTACACGGAAAGGATGAACCAAGCCAAACAATTTTTTGTTAACATTAACTTATCATTCAGTTACGATAAAGGCAAAAATATTGATTACGTCATTGATTTAGTTTATCGCCTCCATTTAGAAAAAAAGGCTGAAATTATCGTTATCGACCATCTCCAAATAACCAAATCGACTAATCATTTAGAAAATGATCGATTAGCCATTGACGAAATAATGACGAAACTCAAACAATTAGCCATTGAATTAAATATTGTAATTATCATTTTATCTCAATTTTCAAGAGATACATACAACAATTATCAAGGAAAATCCCCTGAAATCACCGCTTTAAAAGGAAGTGGCGGCATCGAAACTAACTCCGATATTGTCTTAATGATGACTGAATTCCAACCTAAACTATCCAAAGAAAAAGAAAAACCATTGAATATCTATAATCAAAATTGTAATCAATTATATTTAGAATCAAAAAACAACGAAAATCAAAAAATAATCGAAATATGCATCAAAAAAAATCGTAGCGGAACTAAAAAAACTTTAATTTATCACTTCGAACTAACCACCCAAACCTTCCAAGAAATCGGTTATGTTTTACCTTATCAAATAGAAACTTATTAAAAACTAAACAAAGGAGAAAAAAAATGACAAACAAATTCAATCAAATTATAAAAAACATTAAAAAAATCGAAAAACAAATTACTAAATTAAACAAAAAATTTGAAATTTTAAAAGAAAAATGTTATAATGTTAATAATCGAAGTAATTTTCAAAAGGGGTTAATTATGGAAAATCTAGAGAAAGTTAATGTTTTTGACGTTGCTAAATATCTTTTAAATAACTGTCCTCAAAAATATGGCACTGGCATTACGCAAATGCAAAAATTATTATATTATGCTCAAGGAGAACATTTAATTCGTTATCAACAACCATTATTTACTGAAGAAATTCAAGCTTGGCCATTAGGACCAGTAGTTGCTCATGTTTATTATCAATTTGTGAAATGTCGCTCGGAAAAGAAAGATTTTTTTGAATACAATTGTAGTAAAAAAATATTAACCAAAAAAATTCTTGATATTTTGGATTTAGTTTTAAAAAAACATGGTTATAAAGAACCGCAAACTTTAATCGAACAAACACATAACGAAGATCCTTGGAAGAATACTTATCATCCTAATAAAAAATTTTCAAATTCTGTTATTTCACATGAAAAAATTTATCTTTTTTTCAAAATCAAAAATAATTATTTTAATTTTTATTAATTAAAAGAAAGTGGAGATAATGCATTCTTTTTTTGAAACAAATAAAAAAAAGACAAAATGGGACGAAACCACTTTTAACGAAATTATTATTTATATTCATAAAATAGCTTCCAAATTTTGTAAAGAATACGATATTATTAAAACTTATTTTGGTGCACAAAACAAAGAAAATTTTTTAACAACTTTTATAAAAACATTTTTAGAAGAAAATTTTGGAAAAGCAGTTGCTAGAGAAGCTATTAATGGTCATGGTAAGGTTGATATAATGTTATTTTTTAAAAATAATATTCAACATCCTATTGAATGTAAAAGATATGATGGCGAACGTTCATTAGAAATGTTGTATCAACAAATTAATAGACATACTACTGTTGATAATAAAACTGTTTCCATGATTATTTATTGTGAGAGCAAAAATTTTACTCAATCAATTATAAATATTATAAAATGGATGAATTATAATATTAGTTTTATTAAACCGCCAATTTTAAATTTTAATAATTATTCTAATGTCTTTAAAGGTAAATTTAAACATGATTATGGCCACATTATGATATTACATTGTGCTTTTTATCATTTATATTTTGACCAAGATCATGCAAAACGAAAACCAAAAAAATAAAACAATTAAATAAAAATACAACTAAGATCTTCAAATCGAAGGTCTTTTTTTATACCCATTTCCATAGCCACTTTCAAGTGGCTTTTTTTATTTCAAAACAACAAAATAACAACACACAACCTACAAACGGTCTTAGCCAATCTATTAGAAAAAAATAAAAAAAATAAACCCAAAGGAGAAAAAAATGAACAATAAAACCCAAAATAAAACCGTAAACTTAAAAACCCAAATCAAAAAACTAAAACAACAAATAGCCAAACTAAACAAAAAACTTGCAACATATGAACAAAAATGTTATAATTTTGTTATAGAAAGAAAGGGGACAAAAGCAATGAATATGGAAAATCAAAAAAACAAAATTAACGTTTTTGATGTTGTTGATTTTTTCTTAAAAAAAGATAAAAAACTTAATAAAACCAAAATTCAAAAATTACTTTATTATTCACAAGGTTATTACATAGCTAAATATGATAATGTTTTATTTCCTGAAAGAATCGAAGCATGGCCATACGGCCCTGTTGTTCCTGATGTTTATGCAGAAGCTCTTAGACAAGAAATTCAACCATTTTTTAAATATTTTGATTTTGAAAACGAAAAAAGTAATTTGCCATTAACTATAGAACAAAAAGAAATTTTGGAACAAGTTTTTAATAAATTTGGTTATATGACAGCTTCTCAACTTACTAAATTAACACACAAAGAAGAGCCTTGGAAAAAAACTTATGATCCAGAAAAGTTATATTCTTCTTGTGTTATTGAACCAAATATTTTGTGTGATTTTTTTTGTAATAAAAAAACGTTAAAAAAAATAAAAAAAACAAGATAAACTACATATGTTAATAAAAAATATTTTAAAAAATAAAAAATATTTAAAAATAATTAAAAAAATAGATCAAACTATGACTAGTTTTGAAGGACATCATAAATTATTGAAAACTTTTCATATGACAAAATTTTCTGAAAATTACATTAATGCACATTTGTGTAGTGAATTGGAAGGAATCGGAAAATCTACATTAACAGAAGCTATCAAAGGACACGGAAAAGTTGATGTTTTAGTTAATTTGGGGAAAAATTTGCAATATGTGATTGAGGCTAAAAATTATTCTAATATTGACAATTTAGAGTTTGTTTATAAACAAGTATTACATAGAATACATCATCGTTTTCTTTGTGCCTCAATTATTTTATTAGTTAATGGTTCGCAAAAAGATAAGTTTAAAACAATTATAGAACAAATCAACCAATGGGTTAAGGGAAAAAAAGCTGAAAAACAAAATATAATTATTAATAAACTAAACATAAAATTTTATGATAATTTTTTTGTTATAAAAATAAAAAATCCAAATACTGGTTATGACATGCTTATTAATCTTGCTTGTTATCATTTGGAATTCAATGTTAATCATGCAATAGAAAATAAAAATATTAGAATTTCAGAAGAGGAAGAATTTAATAAAAAAAGAAGAAATTTTTTAACTTTACTAGATAAAATAAATACATTTGATTTAGAAAAAACAAAAGAAGAGCATGTTGATGTACTAAAAAAAGAATTTATTGATATTATGGAATTTTGTCAACAATATAATAGAGAATTTTTAATACCCCTAAAAGAAAAAAAATAAAAAAATAAAACCTAAAAACCGTTCAAAAAAACTAAACCCATCAAAGACACTCATTTTCCGAGTGTCTTTTTTTATACCCAATTAAGAACAAAAAAACACTGAAATTTTTGTATGTTTTTGTAATTAACTAAATAAAACAAAAAGTACTAAATAAAAAACAAACAACAAATAATTTCAACTAAACCTTCATCCTGAGGGTCTTTTTTTACACCAAAGAGCCACTTTCCAAAGTGGCTTTTAATTTCAAAATAACACAACAACAACCACACAACCCCACGCACGGCAACTCAACCAACAACAAGGACGTCAAAAAAACAAAAAAACAAATAAATAAAAATAAATAATTTAATTTCAAGACCCTCATCTCAAGGTCTTTTTTTTACACCCAAATTATAAACCCAATCAGCCACTTTCCAAGTGGCTTTTTTTGTATAAAAAATCACATAGGAGTAAAATAAATGAATTATCAAGAAAAAATAAAACACATCCAAACACAATTTCCCATGTCAGTTTTATTAAAAAAACTAAACATTATATCCCCAAACTTCAACATCAAATATCGTTTCCCCTGCCCTATCCATCAAGGCCAAAACCCAACTTGTTGTCATTTAACTTCAGATAATAAAATTCATTGTTGGAAATGTTGTAAAGATTACGATATTGTTGATGTTTATATGGAAATAAGAGGAACTAGTTCTTTTGAAGAAGCTATTAAAAGAATTTTGAATTTCATGAAAACCGAAGAGTTCAAAAAATTAACCCAGAAACAAAATTCAATAATTAATACATCAACAATCCCCCTCAAATATCAACACCACCCTAAAAATACATTGAACCCCATCGACGAAAAAGAAATTAATGCCAAAAAAACACGATTATTTAAAGAAATATCACCTTTATTCAACCAAATTAGAGATTATTATAACTATTTATTAACCGCCAACCGCAACAATGAATCTCACCTAGGATTAAAATATTTAACGCAAAAAAGAAAATTAACCCCCCAAACTATCACAGAATTTAAACTTGGTTACGCCCCATTATCTGATAAACCCTTATCTTTTCGATTTGTAAATTATTGCAAAAAGAAAAACATTGATACAACAAAACTAGTTGAATATGGCTTTATTAAAGAAAAAATCAATCAAAAAGGCACTAAATACTATCACGATACTTTCCATGGTTCCATAATTATCCCTATCGAAAACGGATATAACAAAACATTCCATTTTTATCAAAATAATTTTCGCGAAGTTTCTTATTTCCAACCCAAATATCAAGCTTTAACTAATTTTAGTCAAACTCCGACCTTTCATTTCAGCTATCGTTTTTTTGAAGCGTTACCATATATTAAAAAAACTAAAATAATTATCATTCATGAAGGTTTTTTTGATGTCATTAGTTGTTGGCAAAACAATATTAAAAACACGGTCGGTCTAATTTGCGTCACTCAATTACTTTCTCAATCTCAACTAGAAATTCTCAAAAAAGAAAATATCAAAGTAGTTATCGCTTTAGATAACGACGAAATAGGACAAAAACGCAGCGAATCCTTAGGAGAACAACTTAAAGAAGCAAATATTTTATACGAAATTAGACGAATTTTACCACCTTACGACAAAACTTGCAAAGATGTAGATGATTTATTAAGACAATTTGGGAAACAAGCCTATCAAAAATGTTTTTTAGACCCCTATATCACCTATGAAGAGGCCAAAAAGAAAATCATAGTCGATTTAGCCATTCATTTTTTCGGACAAGACAAAGTTGAAGTAATTAATTAAATTATTACTTTTTTTACACCATATACCACACCTACACATATAAACATATTAACACGCCCCTATAAACGCGTATATACCCCCTAAATTTCGCGATTTTATTTTAGCAAATTAGGGGTTATTTATTTTTATAACAAAAAAAACAAAGGAGAAAAGAAATGAAAAACGACACAAACCAAGAAATTAGAATCGGAGGTTGGGAAACAAAATCAACCCCCGACGACTTAGTTCAAATTAAAAACTTTTTACAAGCATTAAAACAAGAATTATTAAATATTACAATTATTTCTCATTCAAAAAAGAAAAATTCCTATCAACAAGCAAACTACCGCCCCAAAAACCAAACTCTCTTTGTCGACCCTCAAATCTTAGAAGAAATCAAAAAGTATAGAATAGAAATCATTAAATCTCACTCCCCCGAAAATGATAACAACATAATAACCCTAACCAACCCCACAACGCCCCTTAAAAGCCAAAATAATACCCTTAAAACACATTTCCCCATCTTCCAAATTAATTATCACAACAAACAAAAAGACTACATTAAAGAATTGATAGGCAAAATAAACGTAGACAAACTAGACACTTTAAAATTATATAAATTAGATACCAAAAAACTAGATAAATATAACAATCCTATAAAAACAAACTATAAAAAAGGCCTAAATATTATTTATTATCAATTAGAAGATTTTAAACACATCAAATTATTTTTAACCAAATCAAAACAGGGCTATCGGGTTAAAAAGATGCGCCCTGATTATAAAAGATATTTAACAAAAGAAAAATCATAAAAATTTATTTTAACTCATCATTTTATCATCATTCACTCATCATTTTATCATCATTCACTCATCGTTTTATCATCATTCACTCATCATTTTATCATCATTTGCCTCATCTAATTTCCTTGTAACAAACAAACATTTTTAAGGAGTGATATTTTATATATTATATCGATAATAATAATTATACTCGATATTTGATATTATCGTTGTATTATTTTTATCATTATTATTTATCGATATATAAATAACTCCCCATTTTCCCTTTCCGTTATTGAAAAGAGGTGTTTTAATTAAAAACCAAACCAAAAGCCCTCAACGCGCTGAAGCGCTAACAAAAATCATAAGTACATACAAATAAAAGAAGACGAAAAAGAAAGAGCCCCCCATTTCCGCGCGACCCCCTTTTTTTTATAAATATAATCATTTAGAGTTATAATAGATAATATATAGAAAATATAAAAGGAAATAATATTTTAATATGAAAAATGAAAAAATAAATCACCAAATTAAATTATTGCAAACCGCAATTAAAGAAATCCACAAAAATGATAAAACAAAAATTTTGAAAATGGTTGATGAACTTAAAAAGGAAGACTTCAATTTAACCACCGCTTTAAAAATGCTCGACATAAAAAGAAGCACTTATTATTATTGGTTGAAAAAAAAGAAAATAGAAATCATTAAACCACATTCATCCGAAAACGATAATAATAATCCAACCCTAACCAACCCCACAACACCCCTTAAAAGCCAAAATAATACCCTTAAAACGCATTTTCCTATATTCCAAATTAATTATCACAACAAACAAAAAGACTACATTAAAGAATTAATAGGTATTAAAATAAAGGTAGATAGGTTAGATACTTTAAAATTATACAAATTAAATTCCAAAAAACTAGATAAATACAACAACCCCACCAAAACAAATTATAATTGGGGATTAAATACCGTTTATTATCGATTAGAAGATTTAAAACACATTAAATCATTTTTATTCAAAAGAAAAGTGGGTTATTGGGTAAAAAAACCACATCCTGATTATAAAAAGAATTTAACCAAAGATAAAACATGAAATAAATAAACTTATTTTTAATTTTTTTATCCTTATTTATTTTTTAATTTTGATATTATCGTTGTATCTTTTATTTATCGATATGTAAATAATTACTTGTTTCCCTTTTTTAAAATAAATTAAAACATTAAGACAAATTTTTTAATTGTAATTATTAAGAATTATAATAAATAATAAGAAAAGGAAATAATATTGTGATATGAAAAATAAAAAACTCAAATACCAAGTTAAATTATTGCAAAACTTCATGCAAATTGTTTACAAGAATGATAAAAAAGCTATTTTTAATTTAGTCAAAGAATTTAAAAATGAATTAAATTTAACAACCATTTTAAAAACCATCCAAATAAAACGTAGCACTTATTATTATTGGTTGAAAACGAAAGATAAACTAAAAGAAAAAGAAGAAAAAAACCTTTTACAGCAAAAAAGAATTAATGCTTTATGTATAAATAATCAATATTTTTACGGCCATCGTAAAATCACTGATTTATACCAAAAACCTTTAACGAATTCATCACCAAGAAAAAAGTTTATACTATTATGAAAGAAAATGGCATTTGCTGTCGCTTAAGAATTAAAAAAAATAAATATAGTTATAAAAACAATTTAAAACCTAAATTAAAAGTAGTAGATAATTTAATCAATCAAGATTTTATAGCTACTAAACCTCTTCAAAAACTATTCACCGACATCACTTATTTCAAAACTAATCAAGGATTTTTATATTTTTCTTGTATTATCGACTCTTTTAACAACCAAATAATTGCTTCACATGTTTCAAACCAACAAAATAAAGATTTAGTTTTAAATACTATTAAAAAACTTTCAAAATTAAAAGAACCATGCATCATTCACTCCGACCAAGGCACAGTTTATCAATCACTCAAAATTCAACAAACTTTAACAAAAAAAGGGTTTTTAATCAGTATGTCGCGTAAAGCCAATCCAAGGGACAACGCTGTAATTGAAAACTTTTTCGGCCAAATGAAAAGTATATTACAATACCAACATCCATTTTTATTTCAAAAACCAACCGAAAAAGTTAAAAAAATAATCAATTATTTTCCTAAATTTTGGAATACTAAATGGCTTTTAGCTAAATTAAATCATTCATCTCCTTCTCAATATTCACAAAATATTAGATAAATAATTTATTTAAAATATTTAACCTTGAAAAAAGGTTACTTTTTTACGCATTTTTTTCAAAAAACAACATAATTGCGTAAAAAAATAATTTTAATTTCATTTTCTTAACGGAATTTTAACTTTTTTTCCCTAGCTAGTTAGTGTAAGGATAAAATATTAAAAAAAATATCTTTTGAAACTAACGAATTATTAAAAAAGTTTAGACACTTTTTGATTTTTAAAAAAATATTTCCTTAGTTTGAAAAGATATGAAATTATTACCTTTTTTTTAGTCTTAAAGAACAATTTTAAAATAAAAAATTGTCTAAAAAAACGAAACAGCGCAAAAGTTCAAAAAATTACTATTATTCCTCGTGGCTCAGCTGGTGGTTATAATTTAGTATTACCAGAAAAAGAATTATTTTTTCATTCCAAAAAAAGATTTAAAGCAGAAATTATTTCTTATTTAGGCGGAAGAGCGGCCGAAGAATTAGTTTTTGGGTCAGATAACGCAAGTAGTGGTTGTTATGATGATTTTAAACAAGCTACACGCATCGCGCGTTTAATGGTTACTTATGGTATGAGTGATTTAGGAGTGGTGCAAGATTCAGAATTTTCTGATAAGAAGGCCATTGATCGAGAAATTAAAAAAATCATTGATCAATGTTTTGTAGAAGCACAAACAATTATGAAAGACAATAGAGCTTTATTAGATAAAATCGCTAACTTATTATTAGAACAAGAAACTATTACTAAAGAAGAAATCGATAAATTAGTTGAAATTTAACAAAAAAAGACTATCTTAAAAGATAGTCTTTTTTTTATTTTTAAAAAATTATTTTTGAAATTGACTTTGATAAAGGCGATAATAAAAATTTTTATTAGCTAAAAGTTCTTGATGTGTTCCTTGTTCAACAATAACGCCCCGATTAAGAACTAAAATTTGATCAGCATTAACAATCGTAGACAAACGATGAGCAATAATGAAAGCAGTCTTATTTTTTAATAATTCTTTAATTGCTTTTTGTAATAATACTTCTACTCTAGTATCAACATTAGAAGTAGCTTCATCTAAAATTAAAATTTTAGGATTACTTAAAAAAGTACGAGCAATAGTAATGAGTTGTTTTTCTCCTTGCGACAAATTATCAGCTTCTTCATTGATCACCATTTGATATTCTGAAGGTTTACTTTTAATAAAATAATTAATTTGCGACTGTTGACAAACTTTTAAAATTTGTTCATCAGAAGCATTTCTATCGCCATATTTAATATTATTCCAAATAGTATCTTTAAAAAACCAAGTTTCTTGCAACACCATTCCAAAAATTTTTCTTAAATTATCTTTTTTTAAATTACGTATATCAACGCCATCAACTTTAATAGAACCTGAATTAATATCATAAAATCTCATTAAAAGATTAATTAAAGTTGATTTACCAGAACCAGTAGGACCAACAATAGCTATAGTTTGGCCTTTTTTTGCAACAAAATTAATATTTTTTAAAAGCATATCTTTATTATTATAACTAAAAAAAACATTTTCAAAAACAACTTTTCCGTCGGGTTTGTTTAAAACAATCGGATTAGTCACTTCTGGAGCTTCTTCGATTTCGTTTAAGAAAGAAAAAACTCTTTTTGAAGCGGCATTGGCAGATTGTAAGAGGACTGACATATGCCCTAATTCAACAATCGGATTTCCTAAACGCCACACATATTGCAAAAAAGTCCGGAAAAGTCCGATTTTAATAGTTGCTAGACCTAATTTAGTAAAAAACTCAGGAAGGGTAATGGAGGATGATGTTAAAAAAAAGCCCATCATACTTACCGCCACCAAAGTTAAATAAGTAAAAAGATTAACGATAGGAGATGATAAGCCAGATAAAAAATTAGACTTAAAAACTAATTTTTGCAAATCTTCGTTATATGTTTTAAATTCTTGAATAGTATTTTGTTGTTGGTTATAAAGAGTGATTTCTTTATAACCGGTATATTTTTCTTGCAAAAACCCATTGTAAATCCCTGAACTTTCAAACCTTTGAATAAAAATTTGTTGCGAACTTTTAAAGATGCGATAAGTACTGTAAAAAGATAAGGGGATCATAGTAAATACAATGATAGCCAAAAACCAATGCAAAGTAAACATGAAAGTAATAATCATCAAGATCAACAAAAAAGCGGCGATCATAATCGAAAAAGATTGTTGCAAACAGTTAGAAATAACTTCAATATCTTGTGTTAAACGACTCATGATATTACCTAAAGTATTTCTATCGAAATACTTAATCGGCAAACGATGAATCTTTTTTTGTACATCTTGCCTTAAATCACACATACCTTGGTGAATCGATTGAATCAAGAGTTTATTAAAGATCAAACGACAAATAATGACAAATAAATAAAGTAATAAAGTTAAGCTCAAGGTAATCAGTATGTCAAAGAAGAAGGCATTATTGCTATTTTTAACATCTGCTGGCGCTGGAATAAACTCATCTTTAATCTTACTAGTAATAAATTTTCCTTCCAAAAAAGGAATAAAACAACTGATAGTAGAAACAACAAAAATTAGCAAAATGCTAATTAAAATTTTAGTTTTGAAAGGTTTTAAATATCTTAAAATACGTTTCATGCAACTATCTCTAAATTTTGTGATTTGGCAATTTCTTGGTAAAGAAGACAACTTGCCATTAGTTGTTCGTGCGTTCCTGAGGCAATCATACGACCATCTTCTAAGACAACAATTTTATCAGCAGTTAAAATTGAAGTTAATCTTTGAGCGACAATAAATACTAAAGCTTGCTCTTTCATTTGAAAAAAAGCCTTTCTAATTTCGTATTCCGTTTTATAATCGAGAGCTGAAAAAGAATCATCAAAAATATAAATATCAGGCTTTTTGATAAAAGCACGTGCCATCGACAGTCGCTGTTTTTGACCGCCAGAAAAATTAGCCCCAAGTTCATTAACTCTTTCTTGAAATTGATGATTTTGATTTTGAATGATGTTTTGTGCTTGGGCAAGTTGTAAAGCCGCTAACATTTGTTCTTTGGAAGGATTTGCCTGACCAAAAGATAAATTACTGGCAATAGTGCCTTTAAACAAAACATTTTTTTGCGAAACGAAACTAATTTTGTTTCTTAAATAACGAAGATCATATTCTTTAATATCGATATCATTGATTTTAATCACTCCTTCGCTAGCATCATAAAAACGCGGGATTAAACCGATTAAAGTTGATTTGCCAGACCCAGTGGCCCCAACAAAGGCAATAATTTCTCCTTGGTTAACAGTAAAACTAATATTGCTTAAAGCTGGTTTAGAAGCATCAGGATAAGCAAAAGTAACGTTTTCAAAAGATAATTTTTGCAGTGGTTTGAGGGGTTTTAAGGCGTGATTAAGATTTTTAATAACAGGTGTTACGGTTAAAATTTCTTCAATTCTTTTGACAGAAACTAAAGTTTTTGGAAACATCATAAAAAGCAGCAAAAACTCTAAAATAGAGGCTAAAACGTGGAATTGATAATCGATACAAGATAATAATTTACCAAGAGTAAAATTGAAATCATCAGATCTTGTAAGTATATAAGTTCCCACGCCAAAATTAATTAAAATAGAAAAATTAAGAAAAAAATAAAAAATAGGATCGATAGAAACCATGAAACTAAATAATTTAATAGAAAAGATGCTGTATTTTTTATTAACTTTGGCAAAGCGGTTAGTTTCGTATTCACTTTGACGAAAAGCTCGAATAGATTTAATGCCGATTAAATTTTCGCGTGTAATAATGTTTAATGCATCTAACTGTTTTTGTTTTTCTTGCGACAAACGGTAAGATTTTTTAATAATGATGACTAAAACTAAAATTAAAAAAGGAAAGATAAAAAGTACGCCAAAAAGCAAAACAGAAGCGACATAAAAAATAGCAATTGCACTAATAATTAACATAATCGGCGAAACAACTGCGGTACGATAAAAAACAGCGATAAAATTCATAATTTGATTGATATCATAAGTGGTGCGAGTTAAAATAGAAGAAATACCAAATTGTTTCATTTCAGTAGGAGAAAAAGTTTGAACTTTACTAAAAACATCACCACTTAAATCACGAAACAAAAGTGCAGATACTTTTGAAGAACAATAATTAAGAATTAAATTGCCGATAAATCCACAAACAGCAAAGAGAGTTAAAATAAGAAAAAGTTGTAATGGGGTTATATGATTACTTCGATCAACAATAAATTTTCCAATAATAAAAGGGATCCCTAACTCACTACAACAGACAAATAAAACGGCGATAAAATTTAACAAAAGTAAGGCTTTATATTTTATTAAATATTTCCAAATAATTTTCATAATAAAGTTATAATTCCTTTTTTTTGATTTTTAAAGACGCACTACTTCACAGAGAAACTTCACAAAAATACTGTTACAAAGCAAAAAACATTAAGATAATAATAATAATTAACAATTAAAAAAAGACTATTCAAAATAGTCCTTTTTAATTATTTTATTTAGTTTCAGACCAACAAAAGACTGTTTTAGGATTTATTATGTGTTTGCGTTAAAATGGTTTTCATTTCTTCTAACAAAACTATTTCTTTGTTTAAACTTTCCAAAATAAGTGTAAGTTCGCTTTTAGGTTTGATTTTTTCTTTCGTTTGGTAATGGGAAAACACAGTTAAAATAGCATAAATCACAAAAGCAAGAATAAAAAATTCTAAAATGTTTTGCAAAAAAAGACCATAATTCATATAAATATTGTCTTTGATCTGCCATTTCCAATCTTTTAAAGTGTTAGTCCGATGAAATAATAAAGAAAAGGGGGGCATAATGATATCAGCTACCAAAGAACTGACGATTTTAGAAAAAAGTTGACCGATGACAACTGCAACCGCTAAATTTAAAACATTGCCACGAGCAATAAAATTTTTAAAACCCTGAACAAATGATAAAGATTTAGCAGTTAAATTATGAGTGTTAATCAATAAAATAACTCCTTTAACTTGATAAAATAACTGTCAAATTTTGCCAGAAAAAAGCAAATGAGTTGAATTAAATATTTTTTCAATAACTTATTGTATTTTTTTGCAATGTTAAAACAAATTAACCTAAATCAACTATTAATGTATTTTGACGCCTTTATTATAACATTTTTCGTAAATATTACAAGCGCTTTAAATTAAAAAATTAATTGTTTTAAAAATAAAAATCTTCATCTTTTAAAGTTTCGGAACGCATTTTTTGATAACCGTTGCCCTTCATAGAAAAATTATCCATCGTCTTAGTTTCAGTATTCAGACCATTAATAATGACTGGATTAACTTCTTCGGAGGGAAAAAAAGCATCAAAACCTAAATTCATCAAAGCTTTATTGGCGTTATAACGGACAAATTTATTTACATCTTCTTCTAAATTTAACTTAGCATAAACTACTTGGACTAACAAAAGTTGTTCTTGATATAATTGTTGCATCAAATCATCTAACCATTTTTTTAACTCTTTTTGGGTTTGTCCATCAAAAAGATTATACAATTCCAAAGCTAAACGACCAACATAAACACCGTGCACACTTTCATCACGGATAATTAAATTAATAATTTCGCCCGCTTGCATCAATTGACCTTGACCGTAAAAATATAAAGAATAATAAAAACCGCTGTAAAAGAGCCAAGTTTCTAAAAAAACCGATATTGCCATAGCTTGCCATTGTTTTTGTTGAAATTCTAATGGATTGAATTGAGAGGAATGAATTTTTTTTAAATAAATTTGATCTTCTAAGTCTTCATAAACTTTGACAATTGCTTGAATAATGTTTTGCAAATTGACTTGTGATTCGCCCCAAGCAAAAAGTTGACTAATCTCTTTATTGCTTAAATAACTCATAAAAATATTAGAATAACTCTTAGCATGAACCGCATTTTCCATCGCTCCCATAAAATTAAGGGTTGCTTTTTTTTGGTGCTGATCTTCATCCAAAGAGCGAGCAATCACAGGCATACCTAAATCACCTTGATAAGTATCTAAAAAGGTTAAAACCAACAAATTACGAGCATAAGCAATTTTTTCTTCGACAGTCAAATGATTCCAAGTTGCCAAATCTCCTTGTAGACTGATATCTTCTGGACGCCAAAATTGACTTAAATTTTGTTCATAAAAAAAATGAGTGTAATCATCTTCTAATTGATTCCAATTAGCGCCTTGATAAATTTTAGAAAGTTGGTTTTTCATTTTTTCTCCTTAATCCTGATTTTTCAAAACAAACCCTTAAAATTAAACCAAATTTAGAGCTAAATGCATTGATCAACTTACTATTATTATAACATAAAAAAACAAAGGGATAAAAAAAATAACTTTTTTTGATAAACCTAAGAGTTAATGGTTTTTAAAAATTATAAGGTAATTGTCAATTAAAAACCTTACTGAAATAATTTCATCAGCCAAACCATTACCGATAATATAGAATTGAAATTTTCAAAATCGCACAATTTTTATATTTATATTTCTAAATAAATTGAAGGGTCAAAAAAAGACCGGTTTTAAATTGGTCTTGGGATAATTTGTTTAGTTTTGAAATATTGATTTTTTGAGGTTTTATAGTTGCTTTGGAAAAAATATTTGATTTTTTTGATGTTTAAAAATTATATATGTTATATTGGTTGCAGCAATATTTAGTTAAGTTTAGTTAGTTGCCTAAAGCACTTCCACAAGTTTAATGCTCAAAATAACGGCAAAACATTACTGCATGAAAACAAATATGTGAATTAAAATGCTATTTACTAATAAAAAATAATTAACTTAAAAAAATTAAGCTAAACTGTTTGTTAGTTTAGCTTTTTTGTTTTCTAAATTTTAAAAAGATTTCATAATGTTAAAAATTAAATAGTTTAATATTATTAACTGTTATTATATAAAAAATTATTTTATATTTAAATCAATATATTTATTACTTCAATAAAAAAATCAAATATTTAAAGTTATTGTATTTTTTAATCTTTTAAATTAACATTATAAGGTAAAGATTTAATATAATTTTCCATAAAAAACCAATCAGGTTTTCCTTGACTATCTATTGGTAACATTATTTTATGTTTTTTCATTCTATAAAGCAACCATGCTCTGCCATAACTAAATTTCATTTTTTCTTTTTCTATTAAACTAATAATAAAAAGAGCATTATAAGAATTAATATGATCATTATTTAAAACAGTCACACTAGTAGCTGCATAAAAATCTTTCTTTTGATAAAAACTAGACCCGACAGAACCACCATAACTATTTGCAATACTATTAATGATTTTACATCAAAATTTAGAATTTATATAAAAAATGGAAATCTTAGAAAAATATATAAAAAAAGTAGCCCAAAGGCTACTGTTTGTTGGCTTAAGAAAGATATAGTTAAAAAAACAAAATCAGAAAATAATATATGGTGGCTCCGGACAGAATCGAACTGTCGACACGAGGCTCTTCAGGCCACTGCTCTACCGACTGAGCTACAGAGCCTACATCATTTCTAATTGATGGCGGTCCGGACGGGACTTGAACCCGCGATCTCCTGCGTGACAGGCAAGCATGTTAACCACTACACCACCGGACCTTTTTTTGTTTCATTAAATTTTTAATTTTTTTGGTTGCGGGGATAGGATTCGAACCTATGACCTTCGGATTATGAGCCCGACGAGCTACCAAACTGCTCTACCCCGCGGTCTATAAAATTATTAAATGGCGGAGGAAGAGGGATTCGAACCCCCGCGTCCTTGCGGACCTCTCAGTTTTCAAGACTGACCCCTTCAACCGGACTTGGGTATTCCTCCACAAATGGTGGACCCGGTAGGATTCGAACCTACGACCAACCGGTTATGAGCCGGTAGCTCTGCCGACTGAGCTACAGGTCCATTGGTAGCGGCAGAGGGATTCGAACCCTCGACCCCACGGGTATGAACCGTGTACTCTTGCCAGCTGAGCTACACCGCCATTTAAAAAAGAAAATAAATATTAATATTAATTTTACATTGGTGGAGCTTAGCGGGATCGAACCGCTGACCTTCTGTGTGCAAGACAGATGCTCTTCCAGCTGAGCTAAAGCCCCTAATGGTACCTGGAGTCGGACTTGAACCGACACGGCTATAAACCATGGGATTTTAAGTCCCACGTGTCTACCGATTCCACCATCCAGGCATTAATTCGTTAATTAATGGTATCCCGTGAAGGATTCGAACCTTCGACACCTTGATTAAAAGTCAAGTGCTCTACCAACTGAGCTAACGGGACACATGGTGCCAAAAACAGGAATCGAACCCGCAACCTACTGATTACAAATCAGTTGCTCTACCGATTGAGCTATTTTGGCAAAAAAACAATAAAAAAACATGGTAGAGGATGAGGGATTCGAACCCCCGACATTCTGCTTGTAAGGCAGACGCTCTCCCAGCTGAGCTAATCCTCTTTTTTTTTATTCTTTTTTTTCTAAAGCAAACCTTGGCACTCCCTATCTTCGCTCGTAAGAACTATTGTCGGTACTAAGGACTTAACTGCTGTGTTCGGGATGGGAACAGGTGTTGCCCCTTAGTTTTATGCACCAAGGATATTTCTCTCAAAACTAGATAAACGGGTTAAAAAATTAAAGTCAATGGATCTATTAGTACTAGTCAGCTGAAAAGATCACTCTTCTTACACCTCTAGCCTATCAACCTGATCGTCTTTCAGGGATCTCATAGGGAAATCTCATCTTAAGGGAGGCTTCACACTTAGATGCTTTCAGTGTTTATCCCTTCTATACATAGCTACTCAGCTGTGGCCCTGGCGGACCAACTGAAACACCAGCGGTATATCCATCCCGGTCTTCTCATACTAGGGACAGTTCCTTTCAAATTTCCAACGCCCACGACGGATAGAGACCGAACTGTCTCACGACGTTCTGAACCCAGCTCGCGTATCACTTTAATGGGCGAACAGCCCAACCCTTGGAACCTTCTCCAGCTCCAGGATGTGATGAGCCGACATCGAGGTGCCAAACCGCTTCGTCGCTGTGAACGCTTGGAAGCGATAAGCCTGTTATCCCCAGGGTAGCTTTTATCCGTTGAGTCACGGCCCTTCCATTCGGTACCGTAAGATCACTAAGTCCGACTTTCGTCCCTGCTCGACTTGTAAGTCTCGCAGTCAAGCTCCCTTATGCCTTTATGCTCTACAAATGATTTCCAACCATTTTGAGGGAACCTTCGAACGCCTCCGTTACTCTTTAGGAGGCGACCGCCCCAGTCAAACTGCCCACCAAACACTGTCCCTTGCAATCCACTTGCACAGGTTAGAAAATAAAAATAACAAGGGTGGTATCCCAAGGTTGACTCCCAAAAAACTAGCGTCTTTTGTTCACAGTCTCCCACCTATCCTGTACATATTATTTTCAATTTCAATATTAAGTTGCAGTAAAGCTCCATGGGGTCTTTTCGTCCTGTCGCGGGTAACCGGCATTTTCACCGGTAATTTGATTTCACCGAGGCTCTTGTTGAGACAGCGCCCAAATCGTTATGCCTTTCGTGCGGGTCGGAACTTACCCGACAAGGAATTTCGCTACCTTAGGACCGTTATAGTTACGGCCGCCGTTTACTGGGACTTCAATTCAATGCTTCGTTTCCTGACATTTCCTTTTAATCTTCCAGCACCGGGCAGGCATCAGCCCCTATACATCACCTTACGGTTTAGCAGAGACCTATGTTTTTGATAAACAGTCGCTTGGGCCTATTCTCTGCGGCTTTTAGTTTTAATAAAAGCTCTCCTTATCCCGAAGTTACGGAGTCATTTTGCCGAGTTCCTTAACAAGAGTTTGCTCGCGCGTCTTAGTATACTCTACCTTCCCACCTGTGTCGGTTTACGGTACGGGTAGTTAATCAATTAGCCCTAGAAGCTTTTCTTGAAAGTCTGACGTCAATCACTTTACTTTCAAACCTTATCTTTAAACAAGAAAACGGATTTGCCTATCTTCTCAGACTTAGTTTTTCTACCCCAATCCAATAAGGGGTGTGTCTAGCCTACTTTGTCCCTCCATCAGTTGATTAACTAGTGCAGGAATCTCAGCCTGCTTGCCATCGGCTACAAATTTCTTTCTCACCTTAGGACCCGACTAACCCAGGGAGGACGAACCTGGCCCTGGAAACCTTGGGTTTTTGACGGATAGGATTCTCACCTATCTTTTCGTTACTTACACCGGCATTCTCACTTCTGACCTCTCCACCACTGCTTCCGCTATGGCTTCACTGATGTCAGAACGCTTCCCTACCATTTAAATAACTCGAAAGTTATTTTAATCCGTAGCTTCGGTATGATGTTTTAGCCCCGATACATTTTCGGCGCAGAGTCATTCGACTAGTGAGCTATTACGCACTCTTTAAAGGATGGCTGCTTCTAAGCCAACCTCCTAGTTGTTTAAACGTCTTCACTTCCTTTGCCACTTAACATCAATTTGGGGACCTTAGCTGACGGTCTGGGCTCTTTCCCTTTTGACCATGGACCTTATCACCCACAGTCTGACTGCTGATTTTATTTGATAACATTCGGAGTTTGATTGAGTTCGGTACCCCGAGGTGGAGCCCTTACTCATTCAGTGCTCTACCTTCACCAAATAACCAAATCAACGCTAGCCCTAAAGCTATTTCGGGGAGAACCAGCTATCTCTGAGTTCGATTGGAATTTCACCTCTAGCCACAAGTCATCCAAACACTTTTCAACGTGTCCTGGTTCGGTCCTCCATTTAGTTTTACCTAAATTTCAACCTGCTCATGGCTAGCTCACTTCAGTTTCGGGTCTATGACATGCAACTTAACGCCCTATTAAGACTCGCTTTCGCTGCGGCTCCGTTCCTTCAAACTTAACCTTGCTCCATATCATAACTCGCCGGTTCATTCTGCAAAAGGCAAGCCATCACTCATTAACGAGCTTTGACTAATTGTAGGCACACAGTTTCAGGATCTATTTCACTCCCCTTTCGGGGTTCTTTTCACCTTTCCCTCACGGTACTAGTTCACTATCGGTCACTAAGTAGTATTTAGCCTTAGGAGATGGTCCTCCCATCTTCCGACAAGATTTCTCGTGTCTCGCCGTACTTATCGATGCTCTAGGTCTTTGCTTACGTTTACAGGACTGTCACCTTCTATGGTGCTTCTTTCCAAAAGCTTCTACTTGACAAAAACTTGGTAACTAGAAATAGCATCAGGCTCTTCCGGGTTCGCTCGTCACTACTACCAGAATCGTTATTACTTTCTTTTCCTACAGTTACTTAGATATTTCAGTTCACTGCGTTTCCTTCCTTTTTCAAGGATGATGCATCTTCAATGCAACGGGTTGTCCCATTCGGAAATCCACGGATCTCCACTTATTTACAGCTCCCCGTGGCGTATCGCCGTTAATTGCGTCCTTCATCGGCTCTTAGTGCCAAGGCATCCACTGTGCGCCCTTAGTTCCTTTAATTTTCTAACCTTTGTTTATCTACTTTTCAAAGAGCTTTTTTAAGATGTGACCTATTTTGGTGGGCCTAAATGGACTTGAACCACCGACCTCACGCTTATCAGGCGTGTGCTCTAACCAGCTGAGCTATAGGCCCGAATCTTAAAAAATGAAAAACTTTCTTAAGTCTCTCAAAACTGAAGATGATAACTTTATCCTTAGAAAGGAGGTGATCCATCCCCACCTTCCGGTAGGGATACCTTGTTACGACTTAACCCCAATCATCAACCCTACCTTAGACGGCTCCTTCTTGATTGCTCAAGTTAGGCCACCGGCTTTGGGTATTGCCAACTTTCGTGGTTTGACGGGCGGTGTGTACAAACCCCGAGAACGTATTCACCGCGACATGCTGATTCGCGATTACTAGCGATTCCAACTTCATGAAGTCGAGTTGCAGACTTCAATCCGAACTGAGACTGCTTTTTTGAGATTCGCCAGAAGCTTACGCTTTAGCTACCCTTTGTAACAGCCATTGTATCACGTTTGTAGCCCAGGTCATAAGGGGCATGATGATTTGACGTCGTCCCCACCTTCCTCCAATTTATCATTGGCAGTCTTGCTAAAGTCCCCAACTTAATGATGGCAATTAACAACAAGGGTTGCGCTCGTTGCGGGACTTAACCCAACATCTCACGACACGAGCTGACGACAACCATGCACCACCTGTGCTTCTGATAACCTCCACTGTATTTCTACAGCTTTGCAAAAGCATGTCAAGACCTGGTGAGGTTTTTCGGGTACCTTCGAATTAAACAACATGATCCACCGCTTGTGCGGAGTCCCGTCAATTCCTTTAAGTTTCATACTTGCGTACGTACTACTCAGGCGGAGTACTTAATGTGTTAACTTCAACACTGGTTTTATCCAACGTTTAGTACTCATCGTTTAGGGCGTGGACTACCAGGGTATCTAATCCTGTTTGCTCCCCACGCTTTCGTGCCTCAGCGTCAGTTAAGACCCAGCAAGCCGCCTTCGCTTCTGGTGTTCCTCCGTATATTTACGCATTTTACCACTACACACGGAATTCCACTTGCCTCTATCCAACTCTAGCTAAACAGTTTTTATAGCATCACAACGTTGAGCGTTGCACTTAGACCATAAACTTATTTAACCGCCTACGCACCCTTTACGCCCAATAATTCCGGATAACGCTTGCCCCCTATGTATTACCGCGGCTGCTGGCACATAGTTAGCCGGGGCTTATTCATTAGGTACCGTCATAATGGTTTTTCCACCATCTTTTCTTCCCTAATAAAAGAACTTTACGTACCGAAATACTTCATCGTTCACGCGGCATTGCTCGGTCAGAGTTTCCTCCATTGCCGAAAATTCCTTACTGCTGCCTCCCGTAGGAGTTTGGGCCGTGTCTCAGTCCCAATGTGGCCGTTCGACCTCTCAGCCCGGCTACACATCATCGTCTTGGTAGGCCATTACCCCACCAACTAACTAATGTGACGCAAGCTCTTCCCTAAGCATACCTATTGCTAGGTCTTTTAAAAATAAAAAGATGCCTTCTTATCTCCTATCCAGTCTTAGCAGTCGTTTCCAACTGTTATCCTCGTCTTAGGGGCAGATTGCTTACGCGTTACTCACCCGTTCGCCACTAAAGTTTAATTGCTTAAACTTCCGTTCGACTTGCATGTATTAGGCATGCCGCCAGCGTTAATCCTGAGCCAGGATCAAACTCTTCGTATGTTTGTATTTTTTACAACCAAACTAGTTGATTGAAAAAATTTTAATTAAATTAAAAAATTAATAAGTATCATCTTCAGTTTTCAAAGATCAAAAAAGTTAAAATAATATATTAAATGGCTAAATAAATATTTTAATTTAATGGTTGTAATTAAAAAATTTTTAATGTAATACGACTTTAAAAACATTAAAAAGGACTGTTTTTGGGTCCTTTAAATTCATAACTAAACTAATAATATTTAACAAAGCTCTTTTATTATATCATAGAAAAAAAAAAATGTCAAATATTTGAATTTTTTTTAATAATTTCAAATATAATAAAAATATAATTTAATATGATTGTAAATATATTAAAAAGGACTAATTTGTAGTTCCTTTAATGATTAATATATTTTACAAAACTTTTTTATTATATCATATATAAAAAATAATGTCAAGGGATATACTGAACTTTATCTTTATTGTTGATTGCTAAATTAAAATCTATTTATACGGATAGATTAATTGCGTTTCAACAATGGGATTTGCGTTTCCATTGTATGTATTACAATCAGCCCCCGTCCAAACCGTACGAGCAAGTTTCCAAGCATACGGCTTTCCATAATTTACTCCCTTTCGAGAACTAATTTTGCCTTACGGCTGATTAGCTATTTATTCTTTTTTGTTCTTTTATTTTGTTATTTAATCTGATATCATGCATTTGTTGGTTCGTAATATTTCTATGACAATCTATGCATAACACTTTTGTACTCTTATTCATCACGCTTTTGCGGTTTTCATTGCGAACCGTACCAATGTGATGGATTTGAAGTTGGGTTGTTTTGCCGCATTTCTCACATATTTCCGCTTTAAGGCGGTCTGTTAGATTCGTACGACCTTGGAATAGATAAGGATTGATGATGATATCGGGATTTTTCTTACAACTACGCATTTTCTTAATCTTATCCCAAGGGTAAACAATCCATGACTCATATCTGGTTTTCCCTTTGTTTAAATAAGGAATTGACCAAGTTGTGCTACGATTAAACTTTTTTCGCACTTTGGCAATTGCCGTTTTGTGTTTCCTTGCCAAAGTTTTCAAACAACTATACTCAGCTAGATAGGTTAGATGGGTTAATGCATTTAGATTGTTAGCTAAACAAAAGTATTGGATGATTCCACGTACGATTGTCTTATAAGTGCGTATTATTTCTAATTCGTCCCTATTTGCTAATGTTTCATCATGCTTAACCTTTCCTCTTCTTAACCAATTGTATTCATATCCATATTCCTTGGCTTTTGCTTTGGGAACTTGGATTTGTACCCGACCGTTTAGGGATTTTTTGTGGGTTTTTTCGGTGAGTTTACTACTGGTTGGATTTACCCTAATCATGTAGGATAGAAACCTTGTGCCCTTATTGGCTTTTACAATTTTTGATTTATCTTTACTAACTGTCAGTTTTAAATCTTGTTCTAGCCATTGAGTCACTTGGTTTTTAATAGTTTCAGCTTTGTCATATTTCCCTTTAATTCCTATGATAAAATCATCGGCATATCGGATATATTCAACTCTTGTTTTTGGATTTAGGTTAATTTGACTATCAATCCCCAATTTATGATGCATTCCCTGACGGTATGTTTTTCCATATCCTGGGTTTGCTTTCCTTATTGGTGTTCCTTCTTTAATTAGTTCGTCCATTTTGATGTCAATGTAATGTAAATATACATTGGCAAGTAATGGGGAGATGATTCCTCCTTGTGGAGAACCAGATAAAGATTCGTATTTGATGCCATCTTTCATGAACCCAGCTTTTAACCACTTGTTAATGGTTGAAAGAGTTTTATTCTTGCGTATAAACTTCGTCAAGGTTTTCATAAGAGTTTCATGATTGATTGTGTCAAAATAACCTTTAAGGTCAATTTTGATGATATAATCAATTCCCTTAAATCTCTGTTTGACGCGTTTGATTGCATCAAGACAGGATTTTTTGGTTCTAAATCCAAAACTCCATTCTAAGAATTGATTTTCAAGATAAGGAGTTAAGAGTTGTTCAAGGCTTCTTTGGACTATTCTATCTTTTATGGTAGGTATTCCAAGAGGTCTAACCTTATCGTTGTCTTTGGGAATGAATATTCTTTTAACAGGCTTTGGATTGTACTTGTTACTGATGTATTCCTTGTGATATCTTTCTAATTTTTTAAGATTGAGACTGTCAATTGTATTACCATCAATTCCAGGTGTACCCGCACCTTTGTTGGTTGCAATTTTGTTAAATGCAATTAACGTGTTATGTAGATTATTCATTCCTTGCTGTAATTCTCTTTTTAGAGGATAGTTATTTGTAGAACAATATAGGATCTTATTCAATGTTCGCGAAAGCTTAGTTTCATTTGAAACAGTTGTTGACATATTTATCAACTCCTTCCTTGATTACAGTGAATAAATAGTAAATTACTAGCTACTTTCGCCTTGTAAAGGTTATTAACCTTCGCCCTGGTGGGTCATTGTGTTAGCATATTCCAATGTTAACTTTGAATTATCCACGACTATTAAATAGCTTCTTTATCCTTGAGCGTCTCGGCATTTATTCCTTGACTTGTTAATTAAATAACTAGCTTTTAGGATTCTCCAAGTTACTCTAAATATCTACCTTTGTCCTTTAGGTGAAGTAACCGCTTATGTTTTAACGTCTTTCCTGACTGTCGGTGAGATTCCAGGCTTTCTGTTAATTAGATAAACTAACCAAGACAAATAATATATCCTGTTAGACTCTGGACTATACGGCTTCAGTAGTTTGCGTATTAGGTTCTAAGATTACATCTGCTTTCCTTCTTAGACCATTTCAGGCTTATCCATGGGACAATTTGGTGGCGGTATCCTCTTGACTAACTACTTCGTCTCAATCCGCTTTTATGGTCTGCTGTAATCCATTATTCTTTCGTTTAACGGACCGACCATATCCATTCAGTGTTTATCGGCACTGGCATATTGGTTAGATAACACGATATTTAGGCATCTTTGGCGCCCTAGGGATTTGTTCGTTGGTGGTGTTGATATATTGTTTTTCTAAGTCGTGGGCGATATTGCCGATTAGTTGAACTTTATTTAACATTTTTTGGTTTCTCCTTATTTTTTGTTATTTGGACTTAGTTTTTGTATTGCTATGTTTTTTGTTGTTTCTACTTGTCTTAAAGTTAAATTTAGTTTTTGGGCGATTTCGTGGTTGGTTAAAGTTGGTTGGTTAGTTTCGTTGATGTCGCCCAAAGTAACTCCGAAACTTAAACAAATAATATTAAATTCGTTTTTGCTTAGTTTTTTTCTTAGTAATTTTAAGAATACTTCATGGTTTACTTGTTTTAACCATAATTGATGCGGATTAAGGATTTTATCCCAATTAGGTTGTTTGTATTTTTCTTCTTTAAAGCTGATATTATTTGGTTTGGTTGTTTTTTGGGGTATTGAAGGTGAGTGGCTTTTTCTTACTAGTTCTCTAATTTCTGATTTGATGGTTGGGGTTGCGTAAGAAATGAAGTCATAACCTAAATCTTCGTAATTATCCAGGGCTTTGATTAATCCTAAAATCCCTTCCTGGTATAAATCTTCTTTGGTTAAAACTCGAGGATAATATTTAAATTGATAAGTTAGTTTTTTGACTAAAGGTAAATGAAGTTCGATTAATTGATTACGAATTTCTAAATTCTTTTTATTTTTTAAAAAATCTTTAAATAATTCTTGTCTTAACATTTAATTCCTTTCTAAAAACGTTTTTTAGAAAAGATATGAAATTATTTTTTTAGTCTTTAAAACAAAAAAAGACTAACTTAATAGTTAGCCTTAAAGAATTTTTAAAAATCAAAAAGTGTCTAAACTTTTGGAACACCTCAGTTTTAACCATAATTGATACGGATTGGGGATTTTGTCGTAAATTGTTTGTTGTGAGTGTTGGTTTTCGTTAAAACTGATATTTCTTGGTTTGGTGGTTTTTTGGGGGATTGAAGGGGAATGGCTTTTTCTTATTAGTTTGTTGATTTCCGATTTGATGGTGGGAGTAGCGTAGGCGATAAAGTCGTAACCTAAGTCATGGTAATTATTTAGGGCTTTGATTAAACCTAAAATCCCTTCCTGGTATAAATCCTCTTTAGTCAAAACTCGCGGATAGAAATTAAATTTGTTTGATAATTTTTTTGCTAACGGATAATGAAGTTCAATTAATTGATTGCGGGCCTCTAAATTCTTTTTATTTTTTAAAAAATCTTTAAATAATTTTTGTCTTAACATTTTAATCCTTTCTAAAAACGTTTTTAGAAAAGATATGAAATTATTTTTTAGTCTTTAAAACAAAAAAAGACTAACTTAATAGTTAGTCTTAAAGAATTTTTAAAAAATAAAAAGTGTCTAAAGTTTTGGAACAGTGCACACCATCAAATAAAGTATTCATTTGTTTAAGTTTGTTTTCAAACTCAATTTTTTTATTTTTACAAGTAGGTTGATAAATAAGCTGTAAGTGAGGTGTTTTTTGGAGTTTTAGGCGATAACCGTTTTCATCTTCTTTATCTTTGTTTTTGTAATAAAAATAATAAGTGGAAAAAGATTCATCAGTAATTTTTTCATCTTTTTTCATTGTTCCATCTTTTACAAGTGTTTTTTTGATTTCTTTTTTTAAAGGTTCTAGTTGGGTGTCTATATCAAAGTTTTTTTCTTCTAATTCTTCTAAAAAATTTATAATTTTTTTTGCCATAACTTCATTCCTTTATATCCGTTAATAATAAATACATTCAACATCTTTTTAAAACGCCATTAAAGGGACATATTTTGCGTTTTTATTTTTTTGTTTTCCATGAAATGGTACCGTCTGGTTTAATAGTTAAGATTTTACCGTTGGGAAAATAACGATAAATATTACCGTTTTTACATTTTTTTTGAATAAACTTTGACATTATATTTCACAATTTTCATATTTTTAGCTCCATTTCTACTTTAAAGTTGTTTTCTTGATTATTGATAAAAAGATGATATTTTTCTAAAATTAAGTTTTTAACTTTGTTTTTGATTTGACTTTTATTAATGTTTGTAAAATAGTAATAATCATATTTATAACAGTTTTTATCTTTCCAGTAAGGAAAAAGCACAAATAAAATAGTTTTGTCCCCTAATCTTTGCTGTCTAATTTTGATTCTTCTTAAAACTAACATTTCATCAAGCGTTAAAATACACCACGCTAAATCTTTAATTTGATATTTATTGATAATTTTTGATTCAATTTTTTGATCCTTGTTGATTTCAATTTTGTCAAAAAATATATTTGTAATTTTCATATTCTTTTTATATCCTTTTTGTTTATATTTATTCATTTTCTATATCTGTATTTTTAAGTTTAATTTCACTAAATTTTTGTATAGCGCCATCAAACCTTAAATAATAGCTTTTATTGTTAATGCCATTACGGTTTTTGATTAATAATAACTCTATTATTTCTTTTTGTTTGGTAGGATGTAAAAACATCACCATATCAGCGTCTTGTTCGATGGTGCCTGTGTCTCTTAAATCTGATAATTGCGGTTTTCTTTTTTTAAAGCTTTTTTCAACATCACGACTTAATTGAGCCAAACACAAAATAGGAATATTGAGTTCTTTTGCGATTATTTTTAACTGTGAAGAAATTGTTTTTACTGGCCTATCTGGTAATAATTGCAGATAATCAATTAAAATAATATCTATTTTGTTGTTTTTGCAGATAGTTTTAATGTCTTTTAAACTGCAAGCGCTGTTATCGTTGGTAGCTAAAAATAATTTTTTAAGGTTAATTGTTTCTTCTTCAACCTTTTTCATTTCTTCTTGGCTTAAATCCCCTAAAACAATCTTTTTAAGAGGTACTCTTGAAGCTTGACTTAAACACCTTAAATATAATTGTTCGTAAGTCATTTCCAAACTAAAAATAGCTACTTTTTTGTTCTTTTTTGCCATTACAACAGCAACATTCATCATAAAAGCGGTTTTGCCTACACCCGGACGAGCTCCTAAAATAATTAACTCTTTTTTTTAAATCCTAAGGAAATAATTGTCTAAGATTATTTTAATTAAAAATATAAATTTTTCATATACACAAAAATAATGATAGAAATTGTTTTTTTAAGATATATTACACCCTCCAAAAAGAAGCTACCAAAAGATAATTAGAGAATAAAAAAACAACAAATAAACTTAAAAACAAAAAAATCGAAAAAATCATATATTTTGTCAGACAACCAATTTTTAAGTGGAAAAAATACACAACAACACAATATCTAAAAAATAATAATTAAGGCTAACCTCAAATTTAGTCTTTTTTATTTTAAAGGTTGACTTAGTTAGAAACAACACCTATCATCCATTTTATTTCTAAAATAATATTGTTCCAAATAAAACAAAAAAAGTTAAAAATTTTTGATAGCAACCCTTAATTTGGCCGAGATACTGCGAGAATTATGTTTCATTTCATCTGCAGAAGGCAAAATAGCTCTTTTAGTAAGAATGCTTAAAGGAGGTAGCGGATATTCAAATTGTTTAATTGGTAGTTTTTGTGGTATTTCCAAAATACTATTTTTTTTAAAAAAATGTTTAACAATCCGATCTTCTAAAGAATGAAAACTAATCACAACCATACGTCCTTCTTTTTTTAACAAATTTAGACTTTGGCTTAAAACTTTTTGTAAGACTTCTAATTCTTGGTTCACTTCAATCCGTAAAGCTTGAAAAATCTTTTTTGCACTATGTCCTTTGTGATAGCGATAAAAAATATCAGTAATGGCAACCAAATCATGTGACATATGCAAAGGTCTTCTGTTAATAATTTCTTGGGCAATCAAAGCGGCTTTTTTTTCTTCACCATAAAGTTTGAAAATCTTTTTTAATTTTTCAAAAGAATAATCATTGACAATATCTTGAGCGGTCGTTGTTTGAGTTGTTGTGTCAAACCTCATATCTAAAGAGACGTTTTGCAAATAACTAAAGCCTCTTTGAGGATCATCGATTTGTTCAGAAGATAGTCCTAAATCAAATAAAATACCATCGATTTGAAAAACATTTCTTTTCGCTAATTCTTCTTTTAAATTGACAAAATTACTATGAATAATCTCTATTGGCATTTCAGAAGATATTCTTGTTTGCATATTGCAACAAGCACTGAAATCTTGGTCAAAAGAATATAAAAAACCATCTTTTAAATGGTTTAAAATAGCTAAACTATGCCCTCCCTGCCCTAAAGTGGCATCAACATAAATGCCGTCAGATTTTAGTTGTAAAAAAGAAATAGCTTCTTCTTTTAAAACTGAAATATGTTCAAAATTCACTTATAACTCCTTATCAAGAGCATCTTTGCCAAAAAAACAGTCTCAAGTTATAATAATATAAAAAATAATTAAATTATACTTTAAAATGATAACTTAACTAATTTATCAATATACAAATGTAAAAAAATTAGTTTTGTTTAAAAACAAATTTAACTTTATTGTTAATAATTTCTTCTAAAGCTTTACCAATTACTTTATTACAAATCAACTCAGGAAGTGGTTTTTTTTTCGTTTCTATTACATGAGCTATTTTACTAGCCACATGGACTAATTTGTATTTAGAATTGATTTTATCTAAAAGTTTATCGATAGAAGGATAACTTAACCCATCTTTATTTATTTTTTTACTGTTCAGCATAACCATCCTCTTCTAAAATTTTTAAATAATTACGCATACTACGTTTAGTTTTTGCGTGTTCTGCCCTAATGATTGCAATAATGCGATCAGCTGCATTATTGACGTCATCATTAACGACGATATAATCATATTTATAGGCTAAAGGGAATTCTTTGTTGGCTTTTTTAATACGTTTGACAATGTTGTCATATTTTTCTGTGCCTCTTTTTTTTAATCGTTCATAAAGGGCTTTTTTGCGCGGGGGGACTAAAAAAATAAAAACAGCATTGGGTATCCTTTTTTTTCTTAAATGAGTTGCCCCCTCAACTTCAATTTCTAAAAAAACTTCTTTCCCCATTTTTAAACAATCTTGAATTTGTTTTTTCGGTGTACCATAATAATGATCGATAAACTGAGCCCATTCTAAAAATTGATTATTTTTAATTCCTAATTCAAATTCTTCTTTGGTGAGAAAATAATAATCCTTTCCTTCTTCTTCGCCTGGACGTGGAGACCTTGTGGTAGCTGAAATAGAATAAACAAAATTGTGATTTGTCATTTCAAATAAAGCCTTTCTCACTGTCGCTTTGCCAACTCCCGAAGGACCAGAAAGAACTATTAAAAGACCTTTTTGGTTTAATTTCACATTCACATACCTTTTTTCTCCAAAATTTTTGATGTCATATTTGCTTATGTTTAAAAATAGTCATAATTTACCAAAAAATCTAATAATTAAAAGTTAAATGTTTAAATCGCCAACATAATTAAACAACAATATTTAACAACTTATTCGGAACAAAAATAACTTTTTGAACTGTTTTTTGAAAAATAAATTTATGCACTTTTGGGTCTTTCAAAGCTAAGGTTTTAATTTGTTCTGAAGAAAGATTAACCGATAATTCTAAAATAGATCGCATTTTGCCATTCACTTGAACAATGATTTTAACTAATGAAGTTTCTAAGTGTTTCGGATTAAACGAAGGCCAGGACATATTAACTAATGTTTCTTTATTTTTTAAAATTATAGCATTTAATTCTTCAGTAAAATGAGGGGCAATTGGATTTAACATTTGTAAAAAAATTTGAGCTTGTTCTTTGGCTAGTTTTTGATATTTATAAACTTGATTGACAAAAATCATCAATTGACTAATCACTGTATTAAACTTTAATTTTTCATAATCTTGAGTGACTGTGTTTATGGTTTGATGAAGTAATTTTTCTAACATAGGGTCTTTTTGAATAGTCATTTCAAAAGAAAACATTTGATAAATTCTATTGAAAAAACGTTGTATTCCTTTGAAACCTAATTCATGCCAACTTTTAATATCTTCTAAAGGACCCATAAACATAATATACGTTCTTAAAACATCAGCCCCATATTTTTCCAACATTAAAGAAGCACTTACACCATTACCCTTAGATTTAGACATTTTAGTATGATCATGACCCAAAATAATACCTTGATTGACTAACTTTTGAAAAGGTTCTTTTTGGGAAACTAAACCTAGATCATATAAAAATTTATGCCAAAAACGAGCATATAATAAATGCCCGACTGCATGTTCTGCTCCACCAATGTATAAATCAACAGGCAAAAAATAATCTAATAATTGTTTAGCCTCGGGTTTGTTTAAAGGAATTAACCCCAAATAATTTTTTAAAATATAACCAATATAATACCAAGAACTCCCTGCTAATTGGGTCATGGTATTAGAATCTCTGCGATATTTTTTACCTTCTTTTTCGAAATATAACCAAAAATGAGCTTTCGATAAAGGCGATTGCCCCGTTCCTGAAGGTTGAATTTTATCTAAAACAGGTAATTCTAAAGGTAAAAAAGCATCATCAATAGTATGGATATCGTTATTTTCATCGTAGAAAATAGGTATCGGTTCACCCCAATATCTTTGACGCGAAAAAACCCAATCATGAAATTTATAAGTACGATAAGAATGACCACAACCTTTTTCTTCCAAAAATTGCATTATTTTTTTGTGGGCTTGACGATTATCTAAACCATTTAAAAAATCACTATTAATGTGAATGCCATCGCCTATAAATGCTTCTAATTGGGGGTTTTCAATGGATACATTAGGTTGAATAACTTGAATCATTTCTAAATTGTGTTTGCGGGCAAATTCAAAATCTCTTTGATCATGGCTAGGAACACCCATTAAAACACCTGTCCCAAAATGCAACAACACATAATCAGCAATCCAAATAGGAATTTTTTGACCATTACAAGGATTAATGGCATAACTACCAGTAAAAACACCACTTTTATCCTTATTAATATCTCTTTCTAAATCTTTTTTTTGTTTAGTTAATTCTAGATAAGCTAAAACTTGTTTTTGCTGTTGACTAGTAGTCAGTTGCGACACTAACTCATGTTCAGGAGCTACCAATAAAAAAGTAACGCCAAAGATGGTATCAGGGCGAGTTGTAAAAGCTTTCAAAGTGATATCTTGGTTCACAAGAGCAAAAGAAACATTGGCTCCTTCGGTTTTACCGATCCAATTGATTTGCATTTCTTTTAAATTATCAGACCAATCAACTAAATCTAAATCCGCTAAAAGTCTTTCAGCATAATCAGTAATTTTTAAAACCCATTGTTTCATCTTTTTTTTAATAACAGGGTAATTGCCTCTTTCAGAAAAAAGACCTTTTTCGTTTGAAATAACTTCTTCGTTGGCAAGAGCTGTCCCTAGCTTAGGACAAAAATTAACTTCTATATCTTTTAAAACTGCTAATTTTTTTTCATACAGTTTTTTAAAAATCCATTGAGTCCAACTATAAAAAGAAGGGTCAGAAGTTGATAATTCTTTATCCCAATCAACTCCTTTACCCAACATTTTTATTTGTTTTTTAAAATTATTTATATTTTCGTAAGTAAAATATTTAGGATTTTTACCTGTTTTTAAAGCATATTGTTCAGAAGGTAATCCAAAAGAATCCCAACCAAAAGGGTGCAAAACATTATATCCTTGCATTCTTTTGAATCTATTAACTATATCACTAGCAGTATAACCTTCAATATGACCAATATGCAATCCAGAAGAAGAAGGATAAGGGAACATATCTAAACAATAAAATTTTTTTTTATTAAAATTATAACTTGTTTTAAAAATTTTATTGTTATTCCAATAATTTTGCCATTTATTTTCTATTTTTTTAAAATCATAATTTAATTTAGCCATGATTGCAAACCTTCTACATTATTTTTTACTTTAAAAATCAGCATTTAGGATTTTCTTGTTAATACTGAAAAATAAAATTTATTAGGAAAGATTTTTTTCGATGTATAAAACTATATCTTCTACTTTTTTAAAATTTTGCATCGTTATATCGCTAATACTAATATTAAATATTTTTTCTACTTCCGTGATTAATTCCAAAGCATCCAACGAATCTAGCCCCAAATCTTCTTTGAAACGAGTCTTTAAGGTGATTGAACTTTGATCTAAGGATAATTGGGAAGCTATTAAAGCTTTGATTTTTGCTAAAACCATAATAATATTTAATTATCTCCTTTAAAAAGTAATTATTACTTAATAATATTATACTCTAAAAAAATTTTTTTAACGCAAGACAATCAAGCAAAACCAAAAAATAAATAATGTTTACTTATCAACAAAAACTAGATAAAATAACATTAAAAAGAAACAAACTAAATATTTATTATCATAATTTAACTTGCTTTTGACAATGATTTAGTTTTGAAAATATATTTTTATTGAAACAAGATTTCTTGCACTTTGGCTTCATCTAGTTGATTCAATAACAAAGTTAAAAGTTTGATAGTGTTTTGAATATCTTGTTTATGTACGATAGAAGTGTGAGCGTGAATATAACGCACAGGAACGCCCAACGATAAAGCTGCTGCCCCTTCGCGAGCTAAATGTATACTTCCAGCATCAGTACTGCCACCGCTTTCACCTACTTCTTGAATAGGAATTTTGTGTTCTTGAGCGATATCTAAAACCAATTGACGTAATCCTCGGTGAGCTACTAACCCACCATCATAAACTAAAACTTGCGGACCTTTACCTAAAGTGTGACCTTCTTTGTCGCCACCTGGAACATCATTGGCAATCCCAGTATCAACTGCAATAGCAATCTGAGGATGAATTTTGTGAGCACTAGTTTTAGCGCCACGCAAACCAACTTCTTCTTGAACAGTAAAGGCTCCAAAAAATTGATTGTTAACTGATTGGGTGTTTTGTAAAAGTTGCATTACAATAGCAACTCCTACCCGATTATCTAAACCTTTGCCTAATAAATAATCTGAATTGCCTAAAGTGCTAAATTCGGTATAAGGAGTAACCATATCACCAATGCGAACGCCTAAATTAATGGCTTCTTCTTTACTGGAAACACCGATATCTAGATACATAGTAGTAATATCAACAATACGGTTTCTTTCGGTATAAGTCATAACATGGGGGGGTTTACAACCAGTAATTGCTTTTAATATACCTTTGGAAGTCCGAATTTGCCAAACTTGGGCTAACATGACTTGCGAAAACCAACCACCAATAGTTTTAAATTTTAAAAAACCATCGGCAGTAATTTGAGTCACGATTAAACCAATTTCATCGAGATGACCTGCAAACATAATGCGAGGTCCAATAGAACCTTTGCGAGCAATTACAGTACCTAAATTATCATATTCAATTGCATCGACATTATCTTTAATATGATTAACTACAAATTTCGAAACTTCTTTTTTCTTGTCCAGCAATACCATTTAGCATCGATAATTCTTTTAATAAAGTCACTAATTCCATGTTTTATTCTCCCTTGGATGATGTTTTAGCATTATTATTAGATATTTTTTTTTTAATACCTACAAAAGCAAGATAAAAGAATTGTAAAAAAGATAAAATAGCTATTGTTTTTAAAATAATGTCTCTTGCATTGCCAAAGACATCTCTGGCAACACCAAAACAGCCTACACCAAACATGAAAAGATATAAAGTAAAAATGATTGAATTTTCTTTTTGAAAATATTTAATATGTAATTCAATAAAACTATGCAATAACAAAAGAAACGCCAAACAATAATTAAATTCTAAAAATCGACCAATAAAACGATATCTTGTACTAAATGCTTCAACTGAAAATAATCCTAACCCCGGCAATAAAAAACCTATAATAATAATTATTACAAACAAAAGAACTTCAAAAGCAAAAATAAAACGAACTTTAGAACGTGTTTTTTTATATTTTTTAAAAACTACCAAATACGTAAATAAAAGTAAAAGAAATCCTAAAAAAATATTTCCTAATTGAACTTTTAATTGTCCAATTGTAAATGATTTGTCTAAAAAACAAAATATCGCAATCATAAGAAAAAAAACACTTAAAAATATAGTTCCTAAACCTTGAATATTTCTTTTTTGGATTTGACTCATATCATATACTCCTTATTTTTTTAAAAATATAAAAACAGTTCCGTGACTGATCTTTGAGTAATTAACAAATGTGAATTTTATTTAGTAAACATTTCAATTAAAAGAGCAACTATCTCCGCTTTTTTAAGTTTATAGACGCCAGGAATATGATATTCTTTAGCTAATTGTTTTAATTCAGGCAATAACATATGATTTATTTCGGAGACAGAAACTTGAGGCAAGGTTGATGATAATTGAACAAGGGAGGCAGGTTTTTGTTCTTTTTGTTCTTTTTGTTCTTTTTGTTCTTTTTGTTCTTTTTGTTCTTTTTGTTCTTTTTGTTCTTTTTGTTCTTTTTGTTCTTTTTGTTCTTTTTGTTCTTTTTGTTCTTTTTGTTCTTTTTGTTCTTTTTGTTCTTTTTGTTCTTTTTGTTCTTTTTGTTCTTTTTGTTCTTTTTGTTCTGTTGGTTGTGATAATTGTGATGATTGTGATGATTTTACTGGAGTTGTTTTGCTAGGGGTAATAAGTTGTTGTTCATGTTTAATTATTTTTTCTTGTTTGACTGGAGCTGGAGCTATTTTATTCGATTTGACAATTTTTTGATCTTTTTTAACTATTGGAGTAGTTAGTTGAGTTGGCGTTGTTTCAAATGATGATCTTTGTTGAACTTTTAGTTCTGCGTGGAATTGTTCCAAAGTAACTTTAGCTAATTGAACATAATCAGCAAAAACTTCAGGTTGTTGATGAGCCAAGTCAGCTAAAACTTTACGATTGACATCGACTTTAGCCAAAACAAGACCATGCATCAAACGAGAATATTGTATTCCTAACGCCGTAGCGCCGGCGTTAATGCGGGAAATCCATAATTTACGAAAATCTCTTTTCCTTTGTTTACGATCTCTATAAGCATATTTCAAAGAACGCATAACTTGTTCGTGAGCGGTTTTGTAAAGAGTACTTTTTGAACCAAAATAACCTTTAGCCATTTTTAAAACTTTTTTGCGACGTTTATGTCTTGCGGGTACAAAACTAATTTTAGCCATTTTCTTTTCCCTTTCTATAATCCTCTAATAAGAGTTTTAATTCTTTTATAATCGGTACTATCAACACATGTCATGCCTCTTAATTGTCTGTTTTGTTTAGTGGTTTTAGAAGCTGCAAGATGGTTTTTAAAAGCGTGACCTCTTAATAATTTTTTCTTTTTAGTAACTTTTATACGTTTTTTCAGTCCACTATGAAATTTTTTTTTAATCATTATGCTAATTTCCTTTCCTCTTTTGTTCTTAGGCTATTTGAAATAACTCCTAAAAATTAAAAATACAAAAACTTTTTTTAACTAATAAAACAATCATTTTTAGAACAATTTATTTTGAAGGAGTTAAAACAGCAGTAAATTGGTTTCCTTGTAATTTCAAAGGGTTTTCAATTTGAGCAACGCTAGTTAAATCTTGAATAATTTGTTTTAAAACCGTTTCTCCTAATTTATAATTATTAATCATACGACCACGAAAACGCATACTAATTTTAACTTTATTGCCTTGCTTTAGAAATTTATGCACTTGTTTTAATTTAGTATTTAAATCGTGAGTATTAATAGTTGGACTAAGGCGAATTTCTTTTAAAACACTAACTTGAGCTTTTTTTTTGGTTTCGCGATTTTTCTTTTGTTGGTTATAACGATGTTTTTGATAATCCATTAAACGAGCAACCATTGGATTAGAATCAGCATTAACAATAACAATGTCAATTTCTTTTTCCTCTGATAATTTTAAAGCTTCTGTTCGATTGAAAATGCCTAACTTTTGCCCTTTTTCATCAATAATTAAATATGAACCTTGAGGGATTCTGTCGTTATATAAATCTTTATTATTAGGGCTTTTCTTTGTTTTAAATAATTTAATGTCTAAAACCTCCTTTAGTTTAACATAAATGTTTAAGAAAAATATTTCTATAAAAAAGAGAAACACTTACCATAAAAGTATTTCTCTTAAATTTAATAGCATGGAAACTATAAAATAGTTTCTCATTGAAAAAATTAAATGTTTGCGTGCTATTTGCCCAAAAACCATTTTGCAGGTTCATCAGGCGAGAGAAATACTCTTCTTTTCACATATAAAATTAAAGACTATAAAATTCTTAAACATTTATAATCTCGATAAAAATATAACTTACCTTTCTAATTATACAACAAAAAAAGTTAATTTGTCAATTAATTTCATCATATAATCCAATCATTACCTTTTATTGGGTTTTTTCGATATGTCCCTCATTTAAAATAAGGTAAATACGACCAAAAAACCCAAAAAAAGTTTTTAGAAAGGAATTAAATGTTAAGAGAAGAATTATTTAAAGAATTTTTAAAAAATCAAAAGAATTTAGAAATTCGTAATCAATTAATCACACTTCATTTACCTTTAGTAAAAAAACTAGTTTATCAGTTTAAATATTACCCTAAATTGTTAACCAAAGAGGATTTATACCAGGAAGGGATTTTAGGATTAATCAAAGCCCTCAATAATTACCAAGATTTAGGTTATGACTTCATTTCTTACGCAACTCTGAGGTGTTCCAAAAGTTTAGACACTTTTTATTTTTTAAAAATTCTTTAAGACTAACTATTAAGTTAGTCTTTTTTTCTTTTCCAAGACTAAAAAAATAATTTCATATCTTTTCTAAAAAAACGTTTTTTAGAAAGGAATTAAATGTTAAGACAAGAATTATTTAAAGATTTTTTAAAAATAAAAAGAATTTAGAAATACGAGAACAATTAATTGAACTTCATTTACCTTTGGTAAAAAAACTAGTTTATCAATTTAAATATTATCCTCGAGTTTTAACCAAAGAAGATTTATATCAAGAAGGGATTTTAGGATTAATCAAAGCCCTGGATAATTACGAAGATTTAGGTTATGACTTCATTTCTTACGCCACGCCAACTATCAAATCAGAAATTAGAGAACTAGTAAGAAAAAGTCATTCTCCTTCAATCCCCCAAAAAACAACCAAACCAAATAATATCAGCTTTAAAGAAGAAAAATACAAACAACCTAATTGGGATAAAATCCCCAATCCGCATCAATTATGGTTAAAACAAGTAAAACATGAATTATTAATCAAAAAATTAAAAACCAAACTAAGTAAAAATGAATTCAACGTTATTTGTTTAAGTTTCGGAGTTACTTTGAGCGACATCAACGAAACTAACCAACCAACTTTAACCAACCACGAAATCGCCCAAAAACTAAAATTAAAACTCTCACAAATTGAAACATTAAAAAAACATGCCATTCAAAAACTAACCCCAAATAACAAAAAATCAAAGGAGAAACCAAAAAATGTTAAATAAAGTTCAACTAATCGGTAATATCGCTCACAACCTAGAAAAACAATATATTAACAGCAACGGGCGCCAAAGAGGCCTGAATATCGTGTTATCTAACCAATAACCAGTGCGATAAACACTGAATGGATATGGTCGGTCCGTTAAACGAAAGAATAATGGATTACAGCAGACCATAAAAGCGGATTGAGACGAAGTAGTTAGTCAAGATGATACCGCCACCAAATTGTCCCATGGATAAACCTGAAATGGTCTAAGAAGAAAAGCAGATGTAATTTATTAACCTAATACGCAAACTACTGAAGCCGTATAGTCCAGAGTCTAACAAGATATTGTTGCTGTCTTGGTTAGTTTATCTAGTTAACAGAAAACCTGGAATCTCACCGACAGTCAGGAAAGACGTTAAAACATAAGCGGTTACTTCACCTAAAGGACAAAGGTAGATATTTAGAGTAACTTGGAGAATCCTAAAAGCTAGTTATTTGATTAACAAGTCAAGGAATAAATGCCAAGACGCTCAAGGATAAAGAAGCTATTTAATAGTCGTGGATAATTCAAAGTTAGCATTGGAATATGCTAACACAATGACCCACCAGGGCGAAGGTTAATAACCTTTACAAGGCGAAAGTAGCTAGTAATTTACTATTATTCACTGTAATCAAGGAAGGAGTTGATAAATATGTCAACATCTGTTTCAAATGAAACTAAGCTTTCGCGAACATTGAGTAAGATTCTATATTGGAGAACAAAAAAGAATAAATAGCTAATCAGCCGTAAGGCAAAATTAGTTCTCGAAAGAGAGTAAATTATGGAAAGCCGTATGCTTGGAAACTTGCTCGTACGGTTTGGACGGGGGCTGATTGTAATACATACAATGGAAACGCAAATCCCATTGTTGAAACGCAATTAATCTATCCGTATTCTTAAAGAGTCATTTTAAAATAAAAAGTTGTATGAAAAAACGGAACACCGCAAATTTATAAACAAGATATTTATAAGTTTTTAAATGAATTAAACGAAATAGATGGATTTATGGATGATGACATAGTAGATGATGATAACAAGATTGAGGTTAATTTTGTGCCTGCTACTCCTATAACGCCAGAAAAACGCAATGAAAAGTTAAAAGCATTAGTGGATAAAATAAAAAAGGAGTCTAAAGATGACCCTTTTTAAAAAAACAAGTTAAAGGTTATTATCAAACAAACAAAAATAAATTAAGGGATTATTATAGGCAAAATAAAGACACCAATTCGCTTTGGTGTATTGGTTTTTATGTAGTTATAATTATGAAAGAAATAAAATGAATCAAACATTAACAAGAGAAAAAATAGAATATGTAAAAAAAAATACTCCTGTTTTGTCTTTAATTCAAGAGTTGTTGCCTAATTTACAAATCAAAAGAAAGGGAAAAAATTATTTTTCGTTTTGTCCTTTTCATAGTGAAAAAATCGCTTCATTTTGTATTTCGGTTGAGAAAAATATAGCAGTTTGTATGAGTTATAAGGTAGGGGGAGATTCAATTACAATATTACAAAAAATAAAAAAAGACTAACTTAATAGTTAGTCTTAAAAAATTTTTAAAAATAAAAAAGTGTCTAAACTTTTGGAACACCTCAATTTTATCATAAAATTACCAACATTCACCACATTGAATCACAATGATTTATTCTATTGTGTTTACAAAAGTACAAAGTTTTACATCATAATTATTAAAATCTGAAATCTCTGAAAATTCTTGTTTTTTGTTGTATGAAATATAAGATTTTTTTATTTCTTCTGGTAAAAGAAAATCATTATATTTTACAATTTTTTCTAATTGATAATCGCTGTTGTATGTAAATTTATATAAACATTTGAATTCCTCTTGAAAGCTATATTTTTTTATACAAAATAATAAATTTTCATTACTGTAAAAAGGAATACAAATATCACCTTTAAAACCTAAAAAAAATTCCTGAATTTTTATCAATTTACCTTCATCATTGTGAGTGTTTACAAATTTAAAATATGGTTCTTCATCTTCTTCTGGAAGATATATATTAATAACTTGTAATTTTTTTTCATCGTATACATAAACAAATTTATATTTTAACGAACCATCAGGATTATATTGTTGCATAGTTATTAATCTTCCTTCAATATCATAATTATGAATAAATTTATAATCATAATCATAAATATCATTACTTTGTTTAAATCCTACATAATCCAGAGTGTTAAATTGATTGACAAAAAAGGATGGCATTGGAATATCATCATCCAAAAAAGTTGTCATAATGGGATTCATTTTTAGAATTAGTTCTTTTGATAAATTTTTATTTTCTAGTTTTTGTATTTCTGTAACAGCAAAAACAAAATTATTGAACGATAAAATACAAGGTAATAAAACAATAATTATAAATAACAATTTAAATTTTATTTTTATTTTGTTATTTCTCATCATAAATAAAACTTCTCCTTATTTTTAGTTTTTATAAGAAAACCCATTTAAATGTTATTAACAAGCAAAATCACCAAAATATATTATATTAAAAATTATTTTCTTACATATATATTATAACATATCTAATTAATGTTAATGTACACATCTTGAAGTTACGAAGTTTTTAGATAAAAAAGTAATTGATAAAGAAATTAAAAAAATAATTGATAAATGTTATTTAGAAGTGCAAATAATTATTAAATAAAACAAAGATTTATTAGATAAAATTACACATATGCTTTTAGAAAAAAACAATTACCAAAGAAGAAATTGATAAATTAGTTTAAATTTAATTTCAAACAAAATATTGAATTATTATTAAATATTTCAAAGACTATCTAAAATGATAGTCTTTTTTTATTTTTATAAGATAATCAAAAACTTTTTTATAAAAATAAAAAATATAACAAAAAACAATTAAAAAACTTATGAAATACAATATTTTCAATCGTAAAACTTGTTTTTTTTGATGTGTAATTATAATTAACAATAGTATTTTTATTTAAATGCCCTGTTCCAAAAGTTTAGACACTTTTTTTGAATGAAAACAATATTTCTTTAGTTTGAAAAGATATGAAATTATCAATTAATTTTTTAGTCTTAAAGAGTAATTTTAAAATTAAAAGTTGTATGAAAAAACGGAACAGCTCAGAGATGCCAAAACTTAAACAAATAACGTTGAATTCATTTTTACTTAGTTTGGTTTTTAATTTTTTGATTAATAATTCATGTTTTACTTGTTTTAAACATAATTGATGCGGATTGGGGATTTTATCCCAATTAGGTTGTTTGTATTTTTCTTCTTTAAAGCTGATATTATTTGGTTTGGTTGTTTTTTGGGGGATTGAAGGAGAATGACTTTTTCTTACTAGTTCTCTAATTTCTGATTTGATAGTTGGCGTGGCGTAAGAAATGAAGTCATAACCTAAATCTTGGTAATTATTGAGGGCTTTGATTAATCCTAAAACGCCTTCTTGGTATAAATCTTCTTTGGTTAAAACTCGAGGATAATATTTAAATTGATAAGTTAGTTTTTTGACTAAAGGTAAATGAAGTTCGATTAATTGATTACGAATTTCTAAATTCTTTTTATTTTTTAAAAAATCTTTAAATAATTCTTGTCTTAACATTTAATTCCTTTCTAAAAACGTTTTTAGAAAAGATATGAAATTATTTTTTTAATCTTTAAAACAAAAAAAGACTAACTTAATAGTTAGCCTTAAAGAATTTTTAAAAAGTAAAAAGTGTCTAAACTTTTGGAACACCTCAGATGAATTAAAAATCCTTTATATCTTTATTTTTTTCGTATGATTGTTTTCTTTATGACTTTTTAACATTCTTAAACCATTTAAAATCACTAATAAAGTGCTTCCTTCATGACAAAAAACTGCTACAGGCAAGGGAATATTGTTGCCATGTGTATGTAATGATGGAAAAATATAATTAATCCAATTTAAACCAATAAGATTAATTAGATTCAAGATCAAAACCACAGCCATAGCGAAAATAATGTTTTGCCAAATAATTTTTTTAAGCTTCACAGCTATTTGGTGGGTATAAATAATTTTGGATAAATCGTTTTTCATCAAAACTGCGTCTGCAACGTCAATCGAGACATCAGTCCCATTTTGCATCGCAATCCCAACATGAGCAGAAGTTAGAGCGGGAGCATCATTGACTCCGTCTCCTACCATAATAGTAGTACCGTATCTTTTTTGTAAATAAGTGATTTTATCGACTTTTTCGGCAGGCAAATTATTGCCCCAAGCTTTTTTTAAATGCAATTCGTCTTTAAGGAAAAGTGCGCTTTGTTTGGTATCGCCTGTAATAACGGCAGTATAAATATGTTTTTGGTTAAAATAATCAATCAACTCAAAAGCTTGCGGACGGACTTTATCCAAAAAAGCTAAAATCATAATCACTTGATCGTTACTGATAAAATAAATGACGGTTTTACCTTGTGATAAAAATTTTTTTGTTTTATGGGCTATTTCTTCAGAAACTTGTTGGGATACAATCGCTTTGGTAATGCGATAATGATTGTTTTGATAAACCGCCTCCAAGCCAATTCCAACTGAGTTAGTAATTTCAATTGGTAATTGAGAAGTTTGATTAAAATGATGTTTGATGGCTGTAGCCAAGGGGTGGTTTGATTTTTGTTCCATCCCTAACAATATTTCTAAGTAATGTTGGTATTTAGTTTTAGAAATATGAGGAACAGTATAAATGTCAGTGACTTCTGGGTTGCCTTCAGTTAAGGTACCTGTTTTGTCACAAGCAAAAGCTTTGATATCTGCCATGATTTCTAATGATTTAACGTTTTTGAATAAAACTCCTTTTTTAGCTAAGTTTGAAATAGCCGAAAGAGTGGCAGGAATATCAGCTGCCGCCAAGGCACAAGGAGAAGAAACGGTTAAAAAAACCATCGTTTTATAAAACCAGTTTTCAAAAGAAAAATTGCTAATTCCAAAATGGCCACCCTTAATTTGAATTAAAGTTGCAACAGCTAAAATTAAAGCTACTGCTGCCATAATAATTTTGACATAAATTGGTTCTAGTTTTTTAATGAAAGTTGCAGTTTTAGAAAAGTTATTTTTGGTTTGACTGACTAATGCAACAATTTGGGCAAAAACAGTTGATTCATTGGTATTGACTACCCTCATAACAAAAGTATTACTACCGTTAATAGTGCTGCCGTAGACAAAATCACCAGGTTTTTTTTCAGTAGGAATGCCTTCGCCGGTAATATTAGATTCATCAATATTGGGGTTGCCTGAAACAATAATACCATCGGCAGGTATTTGGTCGCCTTGCAAAATTAACACTAGATCTTTAATTTTCAAAGTTTTGGCAGCAACAATTTCAGTTTTTCCATCTTCTTTTAACAAACGAGCTTCTGTGGTGTGTAATTTTAATAAACTTTTAATTTCTTTTTGGCTTTTGTTTTCGACATATTCTTCCAAAAAAGAAGCCCCAGAAAAAATTAAAATCAACAAAATTGCATCGTCATACTCTTTTAAACATAAAGAACCTATAGATGCCAAAGTCATTAAAATATGAATATTCGGAGTAAATTTTTTATTTTTTTTACTATCTTGATAAGTGTCAATAAAGCCTTCTAAAATAACATGATAACCTAACAAAAACAAAATAATTAACGAAATTGATAACAATATAAATTCATTTGTTAGAAAATCTTTATTAAAATTAAAGCTTTTCAAAGAAAAAAATACTAAATAAAAAAAGATACCTATCAAAAAACAAATTAATGGTTTTCGATCTTTTTTTTCTTCGTTTGGTGACGAAGTGTAATTACAACAACTCAATATTGATTGCACCTTTCTATTGATTTTTGAGATTTTAAATGATTCAAATTTTGAGAGGTTATAAAAAAATTCCAAAAAAATCTGGAATTTTTAAGAGGGATAATGATTAATTTAAATTAGTTGCAGAAATTTATTTTTCGTGTTCTTCTTCAACAGGATTATCTAATAAATCTTGATATTTTACTTTAATACACTCTTCAATTATTTGGCGAGTTTCTGTATTAACTGGGTGTGCAATATCTCTAAAAGTACCTTTAGTAGTTTTTCTACTTGGCATCGCAATAAAAATACCTCTTGCGCCTTCTATAACTCTAATATCGTTTACTACAAAACTGTTATCGAAAGTAATGGAAGCAACGCCTCTTAATCTACTTTCTCCACTAATTTTTCTAATTTTTACGTCAGTAACTTGCATTTCTTAAGCCTCCATATTTTTGCTTCATTTTTTCTGAAATTGTTTTTATCTTTTTAATAATTTAATAGCGATAAAACGCTTTTAAACTACTAGTAATTTTAACATAAACCAACCTTAATTTGAAATATTTTTTGTTTAAATTAACTTAATAATTTCATTTATAGGGTGTTAGATAGTGTTTTTAAAAAAAGAAACCATTGAATACTAATTTTTTGAAATTCTTCTAATGTTATTTGTTCAGCTCTAATTTGGGAAGAAAGTTGTTGTTGGTGAAAAAAAAGAATAATTGTTTCTTTCGGGATTGAAAATTGATTTGATAAATTATTTAATAAAATTTTTCTTTTTTGTTTAAAAGCAGCTTTGACAAAGGTAATAAAATTTTGTTTTAAAACAGGCGATAAAAAAGAAGGGTGATCTTGTTTTCGCTCTAATTTTAAAATAACGCTATCAACTTTGGGTTGAGGAAAAAACATATGTCTTTTGACTGCTTGGTTTTTTTGAACACGAAAAAGAAATTGAATAATCACAGATAAAGCATTATAGTTTTTGTTGTTAGGTATCGCTACCAAACGCAAAGCTACTTCTTTTTGCATCATGATAGTAGCTTCTATAATTTGTGGGTTTTGGATAATTTTAAAAAGAATGGGGGAAGTAATATAATAAGGTAAGTTACCAATTAGACTAACTGGAACGTTTGGGGGAAAATAAAGCAAAAAATCTTTGAATAAATCTCTTCGCAAAAAATCATCATAAATAACGTTGATATTGGTTTCATCAAAATTTAAAAAAGGTTTTAAAGTGTCATCTATTTCATAAGCTAAAACATGTTTTGCTTCTTTGATAATAAAACGAGTTAAAGCTCCTTTTCCAGGACCAACTTCTAACACATATTTACCTTTTAAAGACGCTTTGGTAACAATTTTTTTTAATAAATTAGGGTCGTTTAAAAAATTTTGACCATATTTTTGTTTGCTGCGGTGTTGCATGGATTTGTCCTTAAATCAAACATGTTATGATTGTTTAATGTATTCCAAAGGGCGATAAAAAAATTTATTATCTATTTTTAAGCTATTTTTAATTAAATTTTTTATCATCGGTGATTCTTCTTTCAGGCTTTTTAATTGATTGTTAGTTTTGATTAAAATATTTTCACCAAAGGTTTTGTTATTTTCAGAATAAGCACTTTTACCAACTTGATTACTAGTGATATAATAATTAAGATATGCTGGATTTTGCTCTTGATATTTGCTTTTGATCTCGTTTATTTTGGCTTTATTTTCCTCATTATCATCTAAAATGTGCCAAATATGGCGATTTAAAAAATCAAGACATAAATTTTTTAAAATAATATCCGAACTATCTTTTAATTGCAAGATTAAACCATTCATATAATAATCATCGATGGCTAAGTAATTGTCTAAATTAGTCTTATCTGCAATAAAAGTCGCAAAAATGTTCATATAAGAATCAAAAGGATAGTTATTTTTCAATAAATCGTTTATCCGTTTGCAAATTTTTTCTAAAATAACATTGTAAGCTCTGACTTTGGGGTGATAATAAACTTGCCAAAACATATGGTAACGATTGATTAAATAATTTTCCACTGCAAAAACTCCACTTTGTCGAAAAGCAATGCAATTTTGTTGTGTTTTGGAGTTAACCTCAATTGTCATACTACGCATTAAACGCTCTGAGTCGATATGTCCGTAAACAGCCCCAGTAAAATAAGAGTCTCTTTCAAGATAATCTAGTCGATCGATATCAATTTGACTACTTAAAATTTGTTCTATGAGAAGAAATTTTTTAGTTTTAGCAATCACACTTGCCACATCGTGTTTAAAGTTTGGACTGATTTGATCTAATATATGACTAATTTCTGGATTATGTTTGATAATAAGAGCACTTTGATGTTCGTGATTTAAATGAAATAATGTTTCAAAAGTGTGAGAATACGCACCATGCCCTATATCGTGTAACAAAGCCGATATTAACAACAACAACTTTTGGTATTCATCAAAGTGGATGGCGATATTTTTAATTTTTAAAAAACGTCTTGCCAGCTCATAAACTCCTAAACTGTGTGTAAAACGTGAATGTTCTGCACTATGAAAAATAATATTAGCCCCACTTAGTTGCTTGATTCTTCGCAATCTTTGAAAAATTGAAGTATCGATTAATTTTTCAATGATTTGATATTCTAAGTAAATATAACCATAAATCGGATCGCGAAAAACTTCAGATCTTAAAAATTTAGGAAAACTCTTTATGAATGCTGGCATTGTTGTTTTGGGATAATCTATACTGTTTGATTGTGTTAGTTTCAATATTTTTTATCTTTACCCTTTTTTTGACCTCCTTGTATTTTAGAAAATTTATGAAAAAAGCTTTTATTGAGTGAAAGACACAAATAAATAAATTTATGCCTTTCGTTCAATAAAAAATTATTTTTTACAATAAGTAAAATTTGTTTCCTTATTTAAGTAAGACAACATCATCGCCAGTTTTTAATAAAAAAGCACTGCCATCATCTGTATCTAAGTGACATTCTAATTTAAAATTAGGATGCACACGACATAAAACTTCTTCTAAAATGCCTGGTTTAATCCCGCCAATTTTAATCTTTACCAACTGTCTATCTTTAATACCGAAACGATTAGCATCTTCGTTAGATAAATGAATATGTCTATTAGCAATAATAACACCTTCTGTAATATCAACTTGTCCCTTAGGACCTATTAAAGTAGCACTGCCTGAACCTTGGATATCTCCTGATGATCTAACAGGAGCGTTAAATTGGTGCCTTAAAGCATCGCTTTGACTAATTTCAACTTGGTCTAAATCACGCGCTGGTCCTAAAATGCGCACTTGTGAAAGTATTTTACCTGCGGGACTTAAAATATCAATTTTTTCTTGAGCTGCAAATTGACCGGTTTGTTTTAAAGCTTTAAAAAAAGTTAATTGATAGTTGAGTTGACCAAATAAAATATCTAAAGTTTTTTGTGATAAGTGGACATGTCTACCAGAAATTCCAATTGGTATTAAAAACATTTTTGCCTCCATTTAATTTTATATTACAATTTTATTATAACATGTATTAACTTTTTAAATAATTATTTTAGCATTAGAAGGATAATTTGTTGTCTTTAGAAAATCCAAAAAATTATTAATATTAATTCAAAAACACCTAGAAACTGCTCATGTATATATTAAAAAGACTATCTAATAGATGATAGTCTTTGTTTGTGGTTCAAAAATATTTAGTTATATATTAAAAAAACTTAATAACTTTATTTTCTTAAATAAATCTTTATTCTAATGAGCCAATTTGATTTTTTATTTATTAGTTTTAAAAAAGTTTTTTAATAAAACTTCATATTTTTTATTTTCTTTATAAAAGGTAGTATCGTTTTGAAGAAGATAATTACGTAATTTTATAGGCATAAAAATGCGAATATCTTCTTTGTTGTAGCCAATTTGTATTTTTTGATCTTCTATCATAATCGGTCTTTTTAAAATCCCTCGGTTTTCCATAATACTTTTTTTCATAGAAGTTGTATTTAAATTTTTAAAATTGATATTACTTTCTTTATAAACTTTAGACCGTTTGGAAATAATATCATCAAAACCGTGGATGCATCTTTTTAAAATTAAATCTAGATCTGTTTGTTGAAATTTATCACTAAATAAATTCTTTTCTTTGTAAGCTACTCCATGCTTTTTTAGCCATTTTTTAGCTTTTTGACAAGAAGCGCAACTAAAACTAGTGTAAATAATTACTATACTCATTTATTTTTAATCCTCCTTTTTTATAAAAATAAATATGAATAGATAAATCGTGCCTCACCGATTTTTTAGGTATACTACAATTAGTCTTTATCCAAACATAGTGGGCAAGTTTCTAAGCACACGGTTTTCTACAACTCCTTAATTTTTGTCTGCCAACCTTTAAACCTTTAAACGCTTAGGTTTTATTGCGAATGAATTGATTTCACTCGCCCAGACTATGGTTTACCTATTAAAATTTTTTATTTTGGAACCTTTAGTTTAACATCATTTCGGATGTGTTAGGTTTATTTTACTGCCTCCATATTAGTTCCTTTTTTTCAGAATTAATATTTGTTGAAGGATGCCTGCGTCTATAATCTATTTTGCTTATCGAAAAATTCGCTGATTTCTTTTGCCTTATAAAGGTTGTTAACTTTCGTCCTATGATGTCAATTATCCTGATTATTCCAAACGAGGTTTTAATTTTTTGACTACTAAAAAATCACTTTATCTTTAAGCGATAAGGTTTTTAACCTTCATTTTGTTAATTTAATAGCTACTTTTAGGATTACCTAAGTTACTCTAAATATCTACCTAATCTGTTAGGCAAACTGACCGCTTACTTTTTTCTATGATGCCAATGATATATATAAATTGTCCATCAAGTGTTTCTGTGTTTTTCCTGTCTTTTTTGAGTTTCGACAAAATTCAAGGTTTTTTTCAATAGATAACTAACCAAGACAAAGATATTATCTTGTTAGACTTTGGATTTTCGGGAGTTTTTTTTGGTAGCTTTACCCGATAGGCTACATTATTACAGCCTGTTTTGTCTTTTTGGGTCATTACAGGCTTATCTATTAGACAATTTGGTTGTAAAATTATTTTGACTAACTATTTTGTCTGAATCTAATTTTATAAGTTGTTTGTAATTTGTTATTCTTTTGTTTAACGAACCACTCATATCCAATTTTCAGTGTTTATCGGCGCTTGCTATTGATTTAAATAGCTACGATATTAAAGCCTCTTTGGTGCCCTGAATAATGATATAAATATTATTTAGCAAATGCATATATTAAAAATAATATACTCTTTTTACTTTGAAAATATCAATAATTAATTAAAAAACTAAACAATTGTTAATATTAGAAAATAATAATGATAAATAGATAATAATATAATTTTTATGTTTGAAAAATAGTCATAAAAATTATTAATTAGTGTCTTATTAAGTCTAAAAATAGTTAAAAAAAAAACCATTTTATTTTTCAAAAAAGTATTTATTGTAAAAACAAATATATTTTTAATAATAAAAATGGTATTAATAGTTATAAACTAAAATTAGGAAAAGACAAATAGTTAGATGAATCATTTTTGTAAAAAACAAGAAATTTTGATAATGATAAAATGTTTATAAAGTCAAAATAATCGGGATAATGATAGGATTTCTTAAAGTTATTTCATGTATTTTAGCAGCAAGATGATTGATGATAATTTTATATAAAACTTTTTTGTCTATTGGATTGCTTTTGATAGCGTTTTCAACACTATTTTTGATATCATAAGAAATTTTTTTAATCATGTCTTGGTTGCCTTTCATATAAATAAAGCCACGTGACACAATGGTTGGTAAATTAAGGACTTTTTTTCTTTTAACATCAATACTCATGACTACTGAAAATAAGCCTTCTTGACTTAAATTACGGCGTTCTTTTAAAATAGTTGTTCCCAGATCATCAACCCCAGAAGCATCGATAAAAATATCTTCCATAGAAAGTTGTTCAGTGACTTCAGCTTTATCAGGCGTTAAAGAAATCATTTGACCGTTTGCTAAGATAAAAATATGGTCTTCTGGAATGCCACATTCTAAAGCTAACTGTTTGTGAGCCATCAACATGCGATGTTCGCCATGGACAGGAATAAAGTATTTTGGTTTAACTAAACTTAATATTAATTTTAAATCATTTTGATTGCCATGCCCTGACACGTGAGTGTGGACTAAAGGGCCATGAGTGATTACATTAACATCTTTTTTAAAAAGTAGATCAAAAATTTTATTAATGTTTTCTTGGTTGCCAGGAATTGGTGAAGAAGAAAAAATAATAGTATCTTTGGAGTTGAGTTTAATTTGTTTGTGGGTGTGGTTTACAATGCGACTTAAAGCTGCTAGCGGTTCACCTTGTGAGCCTGTACATAACAAAATAATATCTCGATATTTATGAATACTATGATTAGGGATTAAAGTCCCTGCAGGAATGTTTAAATAACCGTTTTTTTGCCCAATTTCTAAAGCTTTTTCCATACTGCGACCAAAAACAGCAATTTTTCTTTTCGTTAAAATAGTAGCTTCAACAATTTGTTTGATGCGATAAAAATTAGAAGCAAAAGTAACTATGATAATTCTATCAGGAATTTTAACAAATAATTCATTGATAGAGTGTCCGATGGTACTTTCTGAAGGCACTATTCCTTCTTGTTCGGCGTTAGTTGAATCCGAAAGCAAAAGTAAGACACCTTCTTGTTTGATTTTAACTAATTTATCATATTCAGCTTCAGGACCAACCGGAGTATAATCGATTTTAAAATCGCCAGTGTAAAAAATATTACCGTATGCAGTTTTGACAACAATCCCGAAAGTATCAGGAATAGAATGGTTAACTCTGATAAAAGAAACAGTGGCATGTTTAAATTCAAAACAAGAGTCGGCATTATATTGTTCAATTTTAGGCAAATTTCTGATATCTTTGTGTTCTGATAGTTTATATTCTATCAAATGGTATGCAATCCCAGAAACAAAAATTTTCGGAATACGGACTTTTTTTAATAAATAAGGAATCCCTCCGATATGATCTTCATGACCGTGGGTAATAAAAAGTCCTACAATTCGGTCTTCGTTTTCTTTTAAATACTTATAATCAGGAATAACATAATTAATTCCTAATAAAAAATTATCTGAAAATAAAATCCCTGAATCAATGATAAAAATTTGACGTTGTATTTCTAATACATACATATTTTTACCAACTTCACCTAGACCTCCTAAAGCAAAAAAAGAAATATCTAAGTTGTTGTTAGATAAATTTGGGGCAATAATATTCATAAAAACATTCTCCTTGGGTAAAATTAACATATTAAATCGTATTTTGACGATTATTACTATCTATATTATAGTATAATATAAGCAATAATTATAATTAATTATTTATAATATTACGTTTGTAGATAAAAAAATGAAAAATTTATAACAAATAATCTTAAATAAAAGAAAATAGGTGATCATATTTTATGAAAAAATTAATTTTTTTTGATATTGACGGTACTTTAAGAAGTAATGAAAAAAAAGCCATCCCCAATCAAACCAAAAAATTAATTCAAAAACTAGCACAAGATCCTGATGTCAAATTAGGAATTGCTACTGGTAGAAATTATGGCAGATTAGATGTTTTGCAAGAGATTATACATTTATTTAAATATTTTGTTTTATCTAATGGCGCTTTAACTATGATTGGTGATCAAGTTATTGATGAAGTTTGTTTTGATCAAAAAAGCATTATCAAAGTGCAAAGAGAAATACAAAAAGATGCAACAATCACTATGACCCTTTTTGGTTTTGAAAAAGCTTTTACAGTCGGTAATCAAACAAACGATAATCTTGATAATATTAATGATTTTGAAATCGAAAACCCAATCACCTTAACTAAAGATTTTTTTTTGTTACATAAAATCTATCAAATGACTTTATTATATCAAAAAGACTTCCAAAAAATAAAAATTCAACATTTTTTAACCAAAATGAAGGAGTTGAAAGCTTATTTTTGGGAAGGGGGATATGTAGATTTGATGTATCAAAAAGTTGATAAATCTTATGGCATTAAACAAATTAAAAAACTATACCCTAATCATCAATTAATTTGTATGGGGGACGGACCCAACGATTTTGAAATGTTAAAATTAGCCGATATATCAATTACTATGGGCAATACTAAAATACAAGAATTAAAAAGTATTGCTAATCTGGTCAGTCCTCATATTGATGAAGATTTGATTTATGATTTTTTTAAACAAGCAAGGTTAATTAAATAAAAAAATTATCAATTGTATAAAGTGATTTTTTAATGAAAAAAAGTCAAACTAACTTATTTTTGAAGATAAGTGGTTTGACTTTTATTTTATATATACACTAAATATTAATTTAAATTAATAAAAATAAATGGAGCGGGCGATGGGAATCGAACCCACGTCTTTAGCTTGGAAGGCTAAGGTAATGGCCATTATACGACGCCCGCTTCAATGGTCGGGAAGGCAGGATTTGAACCCGCGACCTCCTGGTCCCAAACCAGGCGCTATGCCAAGCTAAGCTACTTCCCGTAAGTTTATTTTTTGTTTTAATGGCACACCCAAGAGGATTTGAACCCCTAACCTTCTGATCCGTAGTCAGACGCTCTATCCAATTGAACTATGGGTGCTCTTTATTTGGTGACCCGTACGGGATTTGAACCCGTGAATGCATGCGTGAAAGGCATGTGAGTTAACCGTTTCTCCAACGGGCCCATTGTTTTACACTTATCATTTGTTTTATGAAAAAAGAAACAATAAGTAAAATAATCTCTTAGAGCAGACAATAAAACAAAATAACAAGCACAAAGATTACTTTTAAATTTTATCAAGATTTATAATAAAAGTCAAGCTCAAACAATATTTTATTACGAACTTTGGTTTTTAATGTTGTCAACAAAAACAATATTGACAACAAAAAAACACAAAAAAAGATTAATTTATTTTTTTAATGATCCCTATCCCAATTGCACTATTGCCGACATGACAACCAATCACAGGGGTCAAAGGTATTTCTAACAAATTTTTTAAACCTAAATGAGTTGCTAAAACTTTTTTAAAATCATCTTTTAATTCTGGATATCCGGTAAAAATTAAATGAGCTTCGTAGCTTTGATTTTGAGTATAAGCTTTAATTTTATTGACGATAGATAAAAAAGCTTTCTTAGTGTTAAGGGTTTTTTGGATTAAAGCAATTTGCCCATTGGATTGGACTTGTAAAATTGGTTTGACTCTCAAAAGTCTGCCAAAAAAACTTTTAGACCCAGTTAGTCTTCCGTTTTTGATTAATTGTGTTAGTTTTTGGGTCATAAAAAAAATAGTATTATTATTACGAATTTGGTCTAAATGTTGCCAAACTTCTTGGATATTTTTACCTTGTTGGAATAATTGATAAGCTATGATGGAGAAATAACCTTCACAAAAGCAAACAGTTTTGGTGTCGTAACAGTGTACTTCAATTTTATCTATGACCGTTTTTGCAGCTTGAATAATGGCGTTATAAGTGCCACTTAAAGCAGAAGATAGGGTAGTAATAAAAACAGATTGATAACCTTGATCAATTAACTTTTCAAAATATAAAACCATTTCTCCAACTGATACCTGCGAAGTTTTAGGAACAAAATTAGAATTTTTTTGAAACATTTCATAAAACGGCTTATATTTCATAGTATCTCCATCAAGATATGCCACATCATCGATTAATATTTTAATTCTAATAATATCGATATCATAATTATGAGAATAATAATCAAGACAACTAGTTGAAGTTGCAGCAACTTTTATTTTCATATCATCTTTTCCTTTAATTTTTGCCGTTACTCAAATTAAACGGATCTTATTCGTTTTTAACACTAATAAAAATAGGAATTATAATCGGTCTTTTTTTAGTTTCTTTAAATAAAAATTTTACTAAAGATTCTCTAATGTGTTTTTTAAAATCATTCCATTTGATATATTTTTTTTGTAGAAAAAAAGCACTTTTGTTGTCAAAGACAGCTTTTAACTTAGGAAAGATATGCTCAGTTTCTGTTTGTCCTAAAAAACCTTTGCTCACTATTTGAGGTTCGCCTACAATTTTTTTATATTTAGCGTTAACGTTAGCAACTACAATTACAACTCCATCAGCTGCTAAAAGTTCGCGGTCTTTCATAATGAAATTTTGTCCATCTATAACAGGAGTGCCATCAATTAAAATTTCGCCCAAAGTCATGGCTTTGTGTTCAACAAAAGGTTCTTTGCAAGCGGGGCAATGCCAAATGGAACCATTTTCTAACAAAAAGACTTGAGACGACTTAAAACCTATTTTTTGAGCTATTTTTTTAACTTGAAATTGATGACGATATTCTCCCATCACAGGAATAATATAATTAGGTTTTAATAAATTTAAAATAATTTTTAAATTTTGTTCGTAATTGCTTTCATAAGTCGATAAATCTTTGACCACCACATGAGCTTTAATATTGTGACGCGACAAAAGATCTAAAGTTTGAGATTGCATCTTTGAAATTCCTGCTATTTCTTTTGACATCAATAAAACTAAATCTTGAGAATTTAAGTGTATTGTTCGATCAACGTGTTTTCCCATTTTTTGTAAACGTTGTAAAGTGTCAAAATGCTTACCGAAAAGAAAAACTACTAATTGATGATGTTTGCGATGTTCTTCGAAAGTGTTTAATTCAACCAAATTGGAAGGAGGAATTTTTAAAAAAGCTTTTTTTAAGGCAACTTCAATAATTTTTTCTTTTTTATATCCTAAAAAAGCTACTTTTAAGTTTAATCGACAAGCTAAATTAAGTGCTATTTGTGTTTTTAAAATATCAGGCATTAAAGAAGCAATAACCATAATACCTTTTGGGTTTAAAGAGTAATTAATGAGGTAATTATTGATTTTATGCTCAAAATTATTTTCATTATGATCATAAGAATTATTAAAAGCCTCTTGGGAAGATGGTAGTAAAGCTAAAACTTTTTGTTGAGTAATTTGTGATAGTTTGTTAAAATTGGTTTGAAAAAATTTAGAATTCGTTTCTAACGATTTTAAATCGCCAAGGTATACAATGGCTCCCCTTTGAGTTCGAAAAGAAAAACCTAAGGTTTCTGGGATAGATTGTGAAGTGGCAAAAAAAGATACTTCAACATCTTCGAAATGAAGCACTTCATCGACTTTAACAATGTTTAAATTAAAATCTTTATAATTGATTTTATGACTTTGGAAATGAGCTTTTAACACTTGCAAAGTGAAATAAGAAGTATAAATGGGTAAATTTAAATCTTTGATTAAATAAGGTAAAGCTCCTAAATTAGTTTCAAAAGCTGAGGACAAAAATATCCCTTTAATTTGATCTTGAATGTTTTCTAATTTATAGTAATCAGCTATCATTGAATCTATCCCATATAAGGAAATATTAGGGTATTTTAAGCCTGCATCAATAATAAAATAAGATTCATTAATTTGTAAAAGGTAAAAATTTTTGCCATTTTCACCTAACCCACCTAAAGCAAAAAAATTAATGTCATTCACGTATAACCTCCAGATTATGATGTCTCTTTTTTATTTTATATTATCTTCAAAATATGATTATTGCATTTATTATTTGAAGTTAAACAATAAAAAAATCTACATTTTTTTAAATTTTTAAATAACTTGAGAAATATTAAAAGTCGAAAAAAAGTTAGTTTCAAAAATAAATTAAATCATTGTTAAAATATGAATTTAATCAAAAAAAGGATTTATTGTTAATCAAAGTTAAAAAGTTAGTTTAAAACACATATTTTTCTAGTGCTAGTTAATAAAATTTTATATTTTTTAACTTAATAATTTAGAAATAATTATTGGACAAATTGGAATGTATTTTTCAAATATAATTAATAAGATCAAAATACTATCTAATATACTTATATTATACTAAAAAAATATTTTTTAAAAACAAATTTGTGAGCTAAATATATTTTTTGTTTTTATTATTGGCATGAAAGTGTTAATTTCTGCAAAAAAAGATATTTTAATTTTGATAGATTAGGGTGTCCAGCATCTTTTAATTCTTTAGCCGGTATGTCCAGCATTTTTTAATTCGGCAGCAGAGTGCATCCAAGGTTTCAATTTTAATTTGTTTCTAATTGAAAAAAATACTAAACCAACTAAAATTAAGATAAACGTAACAGTAATAGCAATAATCGTACCGGTACCGATTCTATTTTTTTTCATAAAAGCTCCTTTCCTATATTCCAGCGGTAGAATGAATAAAATAAAACTATAAAACTACTATTAATTATAATTATACATCAAAAAAAAAGTTTAACGCTTGCCAAAAATCAATTTAATAAGGTTATTGCCTTCTTATGATATTTTTTTATTTTCAAAATTATTAGTTTTTAGGTCTTTGAAATATCTTTTTGTTAATTTTAAGTGTCATATAAAAAAAGACTATCGGGTCTGCCGGGTGTGCTTCATTAAAACGATAGTCTTTTTTTATTATGATTAATATGTTTTATTATGATTAATATGTTTTTACTTCTTTAATAGTTTCGTCGGGGTTGCAATAAGTGTCTTTAAATAGTTCAGTGTTTTTATCAAATCCATTTATAAATTGAATTTTTTTATCAGATCAGTAATTAGTTGATTTAATTTCTTTATCGGTACTTGAATAAATAAAAAAACTAGTTTTTATAATAGAAATAAATAAAAATATATCCCACTTTACCTAATTTTTTTTAATTTTGCTGGTTGTTAAAATTATGATAATAAATATGATTATTATTTGGATATTAATTGTTATATGGTAGATTCATAGGATTATTATCTTTATTTTCTCCTAACAAAATAAACAAACCGCCTAAAGCAGTACCTAAAGAAAATAATAATAAATTACGTGAACTTGAACAACAAAATAAAATACCCATCAAAATTCCTAATATCCCAAATAATATTCTTTGTGTATTACTAGCTTTTCCTCGAAAAATTTTTACATAAAAATAAATAAACAACGAAAATATTGTTGTAATAAACAATAATGATGCTAAAAATACTGAAAAATTAGGATCCTTACTACTATAGTTACCACCAAAACCCAAAAGACCAATAATTATCTCCAGTGTAAAATCAATGATACAAAGTACACACCCTATTTTAACCAACAAATTTTTGTTATTTGAATATCGTTGGTTATTATATAGTGGATTCATAGAATTGTTATTTGGAGGATATTGTTGGTTATTATATGGTAGATTCATAGGATTGTTGTTTGGATATTGTTGATTATTATATGGTTGATTTGCAGGATTATTATTTGGATTTTGTGGTGGATATGGATTTTGTGGTGGATTTATAGGATTGTTGTTTGGATATTGTTGGTTATTATATGGTTGATTTACAGGATTGTTGTTACTATAAAGATTTCCTTTGTTTTGATTTATTGCAGAAATTTCAAAAAATTCTTTTATAATATGTTCTACATTCTTTATTTCTATTTCTATATTATTAAGTAAAACTTCCATTTTAACTTTTTCTTCTGCAGACAATATATTTTTGTCAATTACCTTGATTTTAGTAATTAAATTATTTAATAATCTTAGTTTGTTGTCATCATCTTCTTTTTTTTTAATTTGGAAAAAAATTTTTTCGTATTCTGTAGATAAAAAAGACATAATAAAGACCTTCTTTCATAATAATTTTGTTTTTTTATTAAAAATAAATATTTAACAGTTTGATACCAAATTATATTTTTTTTATATCACTTTTAATATAAACTACCCATAGTTGTTATGTCATCTTGATTTTCACTACAAATTAATCTCAACGTGAAACTAATAATATTTTTGCGTTTTTTATCATTTATCATTTTTTATAACACTTCAGTAATCAATAAATAAAACCCCCATTTCTTATATTCTAGTGATAGCAATTAATAAAAATAAAACCACCATTAATTATAATTATACCTCAAAAAAACAAGTTTAACGCTTGGAAAAACTTCATTTAATAAGGTTTTTACTTTTTTTTAATATATTTTTTTATTTTCAAAATTATTAGTTTTTAGAACTTTGAAATAACTTTTTGTTAATTTGAAGTGTCATATAAAAAAACTATCGAATCTGCCGAGTGTGCTTCATTAAAACGATAGTCTTTTTTTTATTATGATTGTAATGTTAATATTTTAATGCTATTCTATATAATCAATAGTTCCGTCGAGTTTGTAATAAATTGTATAATCAATAGTTCCGTCGGGTTTGTAATAATTTATAAACCAAATTTTTTTTCGTCGGGAAAGAAATAAGTTGTTTTAACTGGTTCGCCAGTGTCTTTATCAAATTCCTCAATATAATCAATAGTTTTTCCGTTGGAACGGTATGTAGTTTCTTTAACTTTTTTTTCAGTTTCTTGATCGTATTTCTCTATAAAATAAATTGTTTTTCCGTCGGATTTATAATTAGTTCGTTCAACTAGTTTGCCGGTTTTTTTATCGTGTTTACTTATATATCGAATTGTTCGATCATCTCGGTAATGAGTTTGTTTAATTATTTTGCCAGTGGTTTGATCATATTGAATTTCAACTGTATAATCAATAGTAGTTTCTGCGTAGCAGTATTTGTAATCAGTTTTTTTAACTAGTTTTTCGGTGTCTTTATCAAATTCCTCAATATAATCAATAATGTTTTTATTGTATTTATTATATCTGTATTCAATGTATTTAACTTTTTTACCAGTGTCTTTATCATATTCTTCAATATAATCAATGATGTTTTCATTGTGTTTGTTGTATTTGTATTTAATGTATTTAACTGTTTGGCCAGTGTTTTTATCAACTTCACTTATATAATTAATAATTGTTCCGTTATTTTTGTATTTAGTTGTTTTGGTATTACCAGTGTCTTTAACAATTTCAATTTCACGATCAATAGTTTTTTCGTCATAATTGTAGTAAGTTGTTTTCATTAGTTGGCCATCGTCTTTATCGTATTCATTTATATAATCAATAGTTTCCCCATCGTATTTGTATTTAATGTATTTAATTTTTTTGCCGGTGGTTTTATCCAATTCTTCTATATAATCAATCGTTTTTTTTGTTGGAACGATAATAAGTTTTTTTAAATAGTTTGTCAGTGTCTTGATCATATTCGGTTTTAGTTTTAATTGTTTCTTCGTTATCTTGGTAATCATTTTTTTTAACTTTTTCATTATTGGCTTCACTGTATTTATTTATATACGGAATAATTTTTCCGTTGGATTGATAATCATTTTTTTTAACTGTTTTTTCGGTAGTGTTATTAGTAGTGTTGTTGATTTTATTATAGTGAATAAAAACAATAAAAATTAAAAATATAATTGAAACGCCAATAATAATATTTTTGCGTTTTTTATCATTCATCATTTTTTATAACATTTTTTTATCGATCATCATAATCAATAAAATCCCCCCTTTTTAATATTCCAGTGGTAGAATGAATAAAATAAAACTATAAAACTACCATTAATTATAATTATACATCAAAAAAAAAAAAAACAAGTTTAACGCTTGGAAAAACTCCATTTAATAATGTTTTTGCTTGTTTTTTATGATATTTTTTTATTTTTTGAAATTATTAGTTTTTAGGTCTTTGAAATATCTTATAAAAATAAAAAAAGACTATCCCAAAAGATAATCTTTTTTTTATTATGATTAATATGTTAATGTTTCTTTAATAGTTCCGTCGTTTTGATGCTTAGTTTGCCAGTGACTTGATCAAATCCATTTATAAATTGAATTTTTGTTTTGTTAGATCAGTAATTAGTTGATTTAATTTCTTTATCGGTACTTGAATAAATAAAAAAACTAGTTTTTATAATAGAAATAAAAATTAATTTTTGATTTTATTATTAATATTCCGAGCATAAAATCAAAACCCCCGGAATTATGCCAGCAAAGATTAGTGCCCAAATTCCTGCTAATGTTTTAGATTCTGCTTTTCCATTCCGAATATTATTACACATTATAATACCTGGAATAGTAAATACTAAAGGAATAATAAGAATTGAAAGCAAAACATAAGATATAATAGCTAATATACAACCTACTTGGCCTAATGTACTTAATATTTTTTCATTTCGTTGCTGGTGATAAAAATTATGATGATAAATATGATTATTATTTGGATATTGTTGATTGTTATATGGTGGATTTACAGGATTGTTGTTTGGATATTGTGGTGGATATGGATTTTGTGGTGGATTTATAGGATTGTTATTTGGATATTGTTGATTGTTATATGGTTGATTTACAGGATTGTTATTACTATAAAGATTTCCTTTGTTTTGATTTATTGCAGAAATTTCAAAAAATTCTTTTATAATATGTTCTACATTCTTTATTTCTATTTCTATATTATTAAGTAAAACTTCCATTTTAACTTTTTCTTCTGCAGACAATATATTTTTGTCAATTACCTTGATTTTAGTAATTAAATTATTTAATAATCTTAGTTTGTTGTCATCATCTTCTTTTTTTTTAATTTGGAAAAAAATTTTTTCGTATTCTGTAGATAAAAAAGACATAATAAAGACCTTCTTTCATAATAATTTTGTTTTTTTTGATACCAAATTATATTTTAATTTTTATATCACTTTTAATCATAGTTGTTATTTCATCTTGATTTTCACTACAAATTAATCTCAACGTGAAACTAATAATATTTTTGCGTTTTTTATCATTTATCATTTTTTATAATACTTTAGTAATCAATAAATAAAACCCCATTTCCTATATTCTAGTGATAGCAATTAATAAAAATAAAACTACCATTAATTATAATTATACCTCAAAAAAAAAAAAAACAAGTTTAACGCTTGGAAAAATTCCATTTAATGAGGTTTTTACTTGTTTTTTTATGATATTTTTTATTTTTTAAAATTATTAGTTTTTAGGTCTTTGAAATATCTTATCAAAACAAAAAAAGACTATCTTTTAGGATAGTCTTTTTTTTCATTATGGTTGCAATATTAATATTTCTTTAATAGTTCTATCGGGGTTGTAATGGTTATCTTTATCAAATCCATTTATAAATTGAATTTTTTTTATCAGATCAGTAATTAGTTGATTTAATTTCTTTATCAATATCTTAAATAAATAAAAAAATTAGTTTTTATCATAGAAATAAAAATGAATTTTTGATTTTATTATTAATATATATAATAGATACTAAAAATAAATTAAATTATTATAAAATATCTAATTCTTATATTTGTTTTTTTCTTTTATTTTGCTTTTCTTTTTTAAAAAAACTTTTTTTGTTGTAATTAATTTTTTTCGTGTTCAAATGTAAATAATTTAATAAACACATATCTAGATCACAAATTTGTTTTCATGTAGTAATGTTTTGACACACCAGCACCACACTTTTGTTTGTAGGTCTTGCATTTCGTCGTCCTTTTAGCTTTATTTATTACTTCTTTTTATTTTGAAAATGAAATTTATTTTCCGTACCTTGCCAAAGGCGAATAATGTTTGGATAGTGTTTAGCGATGACTAAAAAAGTGATTAATCCGATACAAAGATAAAGGGGAAGAATGGAAATGTTATCGTCTTTGTTGCCCTTTAACAACAACAACCAAAGCAATAGGTTAACTAATAAAGTAGCAATAATCGAAGCTAAAGAAGCATAACCAGATAACCTTAAAATAATCAGAAAAAAGACAATCCCCAAAAGACCGATGTAAGGATTAATAGCAGTAATAACTCCAACCGAAGAGGCAATGGCTTTCCCGCCTTTAAAGCCGTTGAAAACGGAAAACATATGCCCTAAAATAGCTGCGATACATAAAAGCGATATAAAAATATCTTTATTAATAAGTAGACTACAAATATTTTTAATTTTTTCATTTTTTAAGCAAACAACGGCGGGAATAAAACCTTTTAAAAAATCGCATAAAAAAACTAAAAGACCCCATTTTTTGCCTAAAATCCTAGAAGCATTGGTAGCTCCAATATTCCCAGATCCAACAATACGTAAGTCTTTTTTTTGCACCCATTTACCAATTATTAAACCAACCGGAATAGAACCTATAAGATAAAATAAAAAAAATAAAGCGATAAAAAATAAAGCATCAGAATCAAAATACATGATAGTTCCTTTGTTGTTGACGGTTAATAAAAATAATCACTAATATTTTATCATAAGTATTTTTACTTGCTACTGGGAAATATCTAAGAAATAAAACAGATGGATCAAAAACTTTAATTAAAGATTTGATTCTTTTCTTTATCTAAACAATAAAAGGTTTAATGGTAAATACAAAATGGTAACAAAAAAACCACCTTAAAAGGTGGTAGAAAATACTTGTGAAAAAATTTCACAAATATCTGAAACAGGGATAATCTTTAATTGAGTTCTTACTTCTTCAGGAATATCATCAACGTCTCTTAAGTTTTGTTGCGGAATGAAGATAGTATCAAGTCCACTACGATTAGCTGCAATCGCTTTTTCTTTTAAGCCACCAATCGGCAAAACATCACCTCTTAAAGAGATTTCGCCGGTCATACCTAAACCTTTTTTGATGTATTTTTGAGTAATGGCAGAAAAAAGGGAAGTTGCAATAGTAATGCCAGCAGAGGGGCCATCTTTTGGAACTCCGCCTTCTGGAAGGTGAATGTGAAAATCATTTTCGGCAAAAATATTAGAATCAATACCTAACTTTTGAGCATTAGCTTTGATGAAACTTAAAGCCGTATAAGCGCTTTCCTTCAAGACATCGCCTAATTTTCCGGTTAAAAATAATTGTCCTTTGCCTTTATAATAAGTCACTTCAACTTTAAGCAAATCGCCACCAAAATAAGTGTAAGCTAACCCATTAGTTGTACCGATTTGTTCTTTTTCATCTGCTAAAAGATGTAAAAATTTTTCTTTGCCAAGATAATGAGCTACATTGTGAGGGGTGATTGTGATTTGCTCTTTTTCATCAATTAAAATTTCTTTGATAGTTTTGCGAGCTAACTCAGCTAAGATACGATCTAATTCTCTGACTCCAGCTTCTTTGGTGTAATGACGAATTAAATAAAGAAAGGTTTCTTCTTGAATCATTAAGTTTTTGGCTGTAATGCCGTGGTTGATTAATTGTTTTGGTAAAAGATATCTCGAAGCAATTTCGACCTTATCTTTTTCAGTATAAGAGTTAATTTCGATAATTTCCATTCGGTCTCTTAAAGGTTCTGGCACATTGTCTAAATAATTAGCAGTAGTAACAAAAAGAACTTGTGATAAATCAAATGGTTCTGATAAAAAATGATCCATAAAAGTTTTATTTTGATTAGGATCTAAAACTTCTAACAAAGCCGAAGCAGGGTCAAAATTATAATTGGCAATCAATTTATCGATTTCATCCAATAAAAAAACTGGGTTTATTGTTTGCGCTTCTTTGATGCCTGCCAAAATACGACCTGGCATAGCTCCGATATAAGTTTTACGGTGTCCTCTAATTTCTGATTCTTCTTTCATCCCACCCAAAGACTGTCTGACAAATTTACGTCCCAAAGCTTTAGCGATCGAAGCAGCTAAAGAGGTTTTCCCCACTCCCGGCGGTCCTACCAAACACAAGATATTTTGCGGATTTTTCTTAGTCATGATCTTAACTGCTGCATATTCTAAAATACGCTCTTTAACTTTAATTAACCCATAATGGTTTTCGTTTAGAGATTGTTCGATTTTACTTAAATCATTGATATCTGGGCTGGTTTTACCCCAAGGTAATTCTAGTAAAAAATCAAGATAATTTTTGATCACAAAAGATTCTGCCATCAAAGATGAAGAGGATTGATAACGCGACAACTCTTGCAAAGCTTTCGTCTTGATATCAGCAGGAAGAGGGATAGTTTGGATTTTTTTTCTTAAATCAGCAATTTCTTCTTCCTTTTTAACTTTATCACCCAATTCGTTTTGAATAGCTTTCATTTTTTCTCTTAAATAAAACTCTTTTTGGTTTTCATCAATACTTTTTTTTACTTTTTCATTAATTTTGTGTTCTAGATTAATACCAATCGTCAAAATATCAATATCTCTTAAAATATTAAAAAGTCTTTTGTTCAAGTCAGGTTCTTTTAAGTATTTATATTTTTCCAAATCATCGATTCGTAAATTAAAAATAATAATATCGGTGATTTTTTCAGTATCATGTTCGGTTTGAATCATGTCTAAAAAATTGCCAGTATTTTGGTTGAGCAACGGAAAAGGATTTTTCATAATGGTGTCGATAATAAGTTTAATTAAAGCTCTTTCTTCGCCAACATTACCTAACACAGTGGGAATATTGGTACAAATTACTTTTAAAAAAGGTTCTTTTTGCAAAAATTTTTGAATTTTAACTCTTTGTAAAATTCGTAATCTTACTTTAAAATTGCCATTTGGGAGTTTAATCTTAGTAATAATTTGGGCTACAACACCATAACGATGAAGATCAGTAATTCTTACTTTTCCTTGTTTGTTTCGCATATGGATTAAAACAACAATAAAAGATTTGGCATGAGCAGTTGATTCTTTTAAGGCTTGAATGTATTGTTTTTCTGAGATTTCAATCCGAAAATCAACACTAGGCATAGGCACTATTTCACTAATCGCTAAAGCTGGTAGTTGATTGAGTTTTTGTTCTTCTGGTTGCGATTCTAAATAAAGATCAAATTTAGCTTTTTTAATTTTAGTTTGCATTTTATCTCCCCTTTTCTATATTTTTATATTTATTTTGTTTGATTAGTCAACAAAAATAACACTTTTAACAACTAACTTAAATGCTTCATCCATCAATAAAGAGTTTGTTAAAGATTGTTGATTTAAATGATGTTTGATATGTGCAACAGGTCTGTTATGTATTTGACTTAAATTTTGGTAAGCCTCTTCGATTTGTTCTGGTGAAATAGTAATCTTTTGTTCTTCGGCAATTTTTTCCATGATCAATTGATATTCTAATTCTTTTTTGGCTTGTTCTAGCCACTCGGCTTCCATTTTTTCTTTTGTAATACCTAAATATTGTTGATATTGTTCTAAAGTTAAGTTTTGGTTTTTTAATTGCAATTCGAACTCATTTTGTAGACGTTTTTTTTCTTGATTAATAATGTCTTGCGGAATTTGAAGTTTAGTTGTTGCAATGATTTGTTCGGTTACTTGTTTGGAAACATTTTGATCGTGGATTTTAGTTTTTTGTTCCAATAACTCTTCTTTGATTTTATTTTGCAAATCTTGTAAAGTGTGGACTGCACTCATTTGCAAAGAAGCAATAAAATCAAGAGTTAACTCAGGTTTTTGTTTACTTTTAATTTCATGTAGAGTTACTTTAAAATTAGTTTTTTGGTTGGCTAAATCTTTTTGATGATATTCGCTTGGAAAAATAACTTCTAAATCTTTAGTTTCTCCTTTTTTCATCCCTTTCATCTGTTCTTCAAAACCAGGGATAAACTGACCAGAGCCGATTTCTAAACTAAAATTTTTAGCATTACCCCCTGCGAAAGGTTTTCCATCGATCGTTCCTTCAAAATCAAAAATAGCAGTATCGCCAAGTTCTAATAAATCGGTTGTTTTTGGTTCTAAAGTAGCTTTGCTATCCAACAAAGCATCAATTTTAGCCGTTATTTCTTCTTCTTTAATTTCTAAATCTGCTTTTTTAACTTTAAGTCCTAAATAAGAACCCAAAGTTACAGTCGGTTTAACAATAAATTCCAAGGCAAAAGTAAAAGCTTGTTTGTCTTTGAATTTTTTTTCTTCTAAATTGACTACTTGAGGGATACCGATGCTTTCAAAATCTTTTTTATTTATTGTTTCTTCATATTTTTGCTCAACGATCGCCTTTAAAGCATTAGCATATAGTTCATTTTTACCAAAACGAGCTTCAAAAATCTTTCTCGGAACATGTCCTTTTCTAAAACCTTTCAACTCAACTTTAGGCTGAAGTTTTTCATAAGCAACAGTCAGGTTTTTTTCTAATTCGACAGGTAAAACCTCAAAACAATATTGTATCTTATCTTCATTAACTTTTTTTATTTCCATTTTTCAATACCTTTTTCTAAATTTTTGTAGTAATTCTTTGTTTTTAGTTTAGTGCCCAAAACTTTTTAATTGGCAGAAAATGCAGTAAAAACTTTGAAATATCAAAATTAAATTATCTTTCTTTCAATTAATATTATAACATTAAAAACTACATCTTTTTTATTAAAAATCTGATTTTTAACACATTACAAAACACAAAAAGTTATTGAAATACTAAAATTATTTTCCTCAAGACTTTTGACAAAATACATAACAAAACTAACAAAAATGACTTCTGCTAGTTTTATTCTGCCAAGATCTTTTTTAAATATTGTCCTGTATAACTATTTTTATTTTTACTAACTTCCTCAGGAGTTCCTTGTGCCACAATAAAACCTCCTTTAGCTCCTCCCTCAGGTCCTAAATCAATAATATAATCAGCATTTTTAATCACATCTAAATTATGTTCAATGATAATAATAGTAGCTTTTTGATCTACCATTTGATGCAAAACAGCAATTAATTGTTTAACATCTTCTGAATGCAAGCCAGTAGTTGGTTCATCTAAGACATATAAAGCCCCAGGAATAACTTTTTTATTCAATTCACTCGCTAATTTAACCCTTTGGGCTTCTCCGCCTGATAAAGTGGATGAGGATTGACCTAATTTAATATAACCTAAACCCACATTTTGCAAGATTTCTAATTGAAATTTAATTTTAGGATGATTTTGAAAAAAAATGACCCCTTCATCGACACTTAAAGCAAGCACTTCGGCAATGTTTTTATTTTTGTACTTAATACTTAAGGTTTCTTTTTGATACCTTGTGCCTTGGCAACTTTGGCAAACGACATAAACATCTGGCAAAAAATGCATTGAAATTTTTTTAACTCCATCGCCAGTACAAGCCTCACATCGACCACCTTTCACATTGAAAGAAAAGCGTCCCTTTTGATAACCTCTGATTTTAGCTTCTTGAGTTTGAGCATATAAATCTCTTATTTGGTCAAAAATACCTGTATAGGTTAAAGGGTTGCTTCTAGGAGTTTTTCCAATCGATGATTGTGAAATTTCTACTACTTTTTTCACACAATTAAAATCAAAAACAAAAGGACAACAATCTTTTTGACTATTTTTTTTGTTTTTAAGGTTGCATTTATCTTGCAAACTACGCAACAAAACATCATTGACTAAAGTTGATTTGCCAGATCCTGAAACCCCTGTTACTACAGTTAATGTTTCCATTGGAAAAACAACATTAATGTTTTTTAAATTGTTTTTTGCAGCCTTTTTAACTAAAATGCTTTTTTTATTACCACTTCTTCTTTTGGCAGGAACACTAATTTGAATGGCTTTCGATAAATACTTACCAGTTAAACTATTCGGGTTTTGCATGACTTCTTGTGGAGTGCCTGCTGCTATCAAATTACCTCCTAAAAGTCCTGCTTTTGGTCCAATATCGATTAAATAATCAGCCGCTAACATAGTATCATGATCATGTTCGACAACAATTAAAGAATTACCTAAATCTCGCATTTTTTTCAAAGAATTAATTAACAAATCATTATCTTTTTGATGCAAACCAATAGAAGGCTCATCTAAAACATATAAAACCCCTGATAATTTAGACCCAATTTGGGTCGCTAAACGAATCCTTTGAGCCTCTCCGCCTGACAAAGTCGAACCTCCTCTAGCTAAAGTTAAATAACCTAAACCAATTTCTTGTAAAAAAGTCAGACGATAAATAATTTCTTGTAAAGCTAGATGAATAATTTTTTGTTCTTCTGTTTTGAAAGTCAATCCTTGAATGAATTGCAACATCTCATCAATAGATAAACTAGTTAATTCATAAATATTTTTGCCATTAATTTTAAACAGTAAAGCTCCTTTATTTAGCCTTTGCCCTTGGCAAGAATGACAAGTTTGTTCGATCATATAATTAAAAAGTAATTTTTTGAACCATTCGCTATTAGTCTCTTCATAACGTCTTTTAAGGGTAGTTAAGATACCTTCAAAAAAATGATGTTTATAAAAAAGTTTTTTTTGGGACAACTTACCACTTATTGAAGGTTTTTCTGATGTACCGTAAAGTATAAGCTTTAATTTTTGTGGTTCTAGTTGTTTTAAAGGAGTATTTTCATCAATTTGATAATAACTGCAAACATTTTTTAACTCTTGTTGCTGTTGGGAAAAGTTATTATATTCGCCATTATTTTTATAAATCAAAATAGCTCCCTCATTAAGAGATTTATCAAAATCGACTACCATATTTTCATCGATTTGAGCTTTAATGCCAATCCCTTTGCAACTAGGGCAAGCTCCTACAGGCGTGTTGAAAGAAAAAAGCCTATTTTCTCGCACTGGAACATCAAAATCAGCTCCTTCTAAATGATAATTACGATTTAATTTCAAAAAACGAGGTTTTTTGTTGGTAGAATGGGCATCATAATGCATGATAAAAACTTTGCTTTGAGTTAATTGTAAAGCTTGTTCTAAAGCTTCAAAAAGTCTTGTTTGGTTGACTTCATTAACTTCTAAACGATCAACGACGACATAAATGCTATGATTTTTATTTTGTTCTAAAACAGGAATATCATCGATTAAATAAATCATATCATCAACTATCACCCGCCCAAAACCATCACTGGCAAGTTTTTGCAAGGTTTTTTGGTGAGTCCCTTTTTGTCTTTCAATCACAGGAGCTAAAACTAAAATCAACTTAGATAAAAAAGATTGGTTAATGATTTGAATCATTTGTTCAATGGTTTGTTTTTCTAAAGCAATATTTTTGGTAGGATGAAAAGGGACGCTGACGTTTGCATAAACCAGTCTTAAATAATCATAAATTTCTGTAATAGTGCCAACAGTTGAACGAGGATTATGGGAAGTTGTTTTTTGATCAATACTGATAGAAGGACTTAGACCTTCAATACTATCAACATCAGGTTTTTCAAAATTGCCTAAAAATTGTCTAGCATATGCACTTAATGATTCAACATATCTTCTTTTTCCTTCCTGATATAAGGTGTCAAAAGCTAAAGAAGATTTCCCAGAACCAGACAAACCAGTGATAACAACTAATTTATATTTGGGGATATCGATGTTGATATTTTTTAAGTTATTTTCGCGCGCCCCACGCACTTTGATAAATTGATTATTAGTTTTATGATTCATTTTTTGATTTCCTTTAATTGATATTAAAAATTGAGCTGTTTTGGTTAAATAGATGACTTTTTTTTGGATAAAAGATACAAGTCAAAACAAATTTTCTTATATAGGAATTATAACAAAAAAGCTAACCAAAAGAATAAGCAAATAACATTTTAATAAAATCACTAGATAAAAACAAAGGTAAAAAGATTTCCCAAGCACAAAACTTGTTCTTTTGAGTATATAATGATTTTTAGTATGCAATAACTCATAATAAACTAAAGTCATTAATTGCTTGTTTGAAACACAAAGTGTTATTTGAACAATATTTTTGCTTTCTTTCATCTTTCTTTTTATATTTTATATTAATTTTTATATTAATTTTTAACACATACTTAGAAAAAATATATTTACAAAATTATAAATACGAAGCATTTAGCACGTTTAACTTTTAAAAAAGTAGTTGTTTTTTCAACGTTTTTTAAACTTGATAATAAACTTTATGATTATAATTAAATGTCTAGAAGTATTAGGCTGCTCCCTTATCTTATTTTAATTTGGTCACAAAAACTAAAAAACTTCAATACAACAAAATCAATTAAATGCAGCGAATCAAATTATTTAGCAACAGCGGTAAGAAAAACAATAGAAATTAAAAAATAAACTTAAAAAAAGGCAAAAAATTAAATAAAACCGATAGAAAAGTGGAAAAAATAAAAGAACAATTAACAACAACAAATACAAAAAAACACAAACATCGGAGGTTAATTAAAAACATTAACTGAGCAAAATAAAACATTACGAAATAAGTGAAATGTGTTGACAGTCATATACAACAATACAAAACAAAACAGAATCAAACATAATATGTACAAACAACATCCAATTTAGACGATATAACAAACACAACAAAAAAACAAAAACTTAACTACCCGAAACCAAACACTTACAAATCAACTAACTAATAAAATCCCCATTAATAATAGAAAAACATGATAATGACTAATTGGCACAACCCTAGTAATTATCACCTGTTTTAGCATTATTATTAAATATTGATCTTCAAAACTTAATAAATTATATAAGTTATCTTATTAGGGCGTTTATATATAAACTTAACGCATAACGCATAAAAAGACATAACTAATGATATTTTTTTGTTTTTTGGTGGTATAATAAAATTAATAGTGATATCTAGATAAAATAGTTACTATAGAAAGTCGCTATGTAAAATTAATGATTCGACTTTAATAATAATTTTTATTAAATGAAATTTTTCAATAAAAAATAATGTACATATTTTTCATCATCGATTTCATTAAGAAAGGAGGTTGTTTTTGTAAATTAGTTTCTTTTTCATCAAGCATTAAAGTTGTATATTATTAAGTCTAAGAGTTATTTTGATCATTTTTTCCACCTAAGAAAGACTTTTTTATTAAAGAAAGGTTAAAAAATTAACAAATTATGATATGTAAAAAAATCAAAAAGGTTGTAAAATCTTTTATGTGTAAGAAATTAATCGCTTTCTTAGTTTTTAGTTTTATAATAATTAATTTCTCAATTTTTTCAAATAATGTCACAGGGAAACAGACAGAAAATAATCCAAACTCATCAACTTCAGAAGTTCGATCATCAGATGATTCAACTATCTTAAACAATAAAAAAACTCATATTCAAAATTTTTTAAAACATAATTCAACCAAAATTACTTTAACAGCTGAAGAAGTTCTAAACGTTCATCAACAATCAGTCTTAGATAAAATTCTAAAACCTAATCAAACAACATTGTCATTAAACAATGTCGTTTTGACTTTCGCTTCAACTAAACATTTGGTAGCTGCAGCCAGTACAACTGCTTCTAATTTGGAAGGAACAGTAACATATAATAACACCACCCCAACCATAGCACAATTAAATAGTTTGTTAAAATCAACAAATACAGCGATTATTTTAACTAGTGAAGAAAGCAGAAACCCTAATCATCAATCAGTTTTAAATAAAGTTTTAAACCCTGGCCAAAATTTATCTTCAGAGATGGTTAATATTAGTTTTAACAGCAGCACTTCTGAATTAAAAATAGCAGTGGCAAGCAGTTGTTGTACAATAACAGGCTCAGAAGTTGTTTTTAACCAAATATCAGTCACCCAAGATTTAAGCACTTTCACAAAAACTCCAACAGATCAAGCAATTACTGTTACACAAGCAGAATCTACAAATCCAACCCAAGGGACTGTAAATAAGTTCTTACAAACAGCTGGTTCATTGACTGTAGGTACTGATGTAACAATTACATTTAACGCTAACGAAAGAAAAGCAACCCTTGCTGTTGTTGCAAATTCTACTAGAGCACAAGGTGATAATGTTGTATTTACTAATGTAACAGTAACAGTAGAAAAACAAGATTTAAGCACTTTCACACACGATAATAAAAATAAAGCAATTACTATTACACAAGCAGAATCTACAACTCCAACTCAAGACACTTTAAATAAATTCTTACAAACAGCTGGTTCATTGACTGTAGGTACTGATGTAACATTTACATTTAATGCTAACGAAAGAAAAGCAACCCTTGCTTCGGCTCCAGATTCTACTAAAGTACAAGGTAGTGTTGTATTTACTAATGTAACAGTAGAAAAACAAGATTTAAGCACTTTCACAAAACCTACAACTGAAACAATTACTGTTACACAAGCAGAATCTACAAATCCAACCCAAGCGACTGTAAATAAGTTATTACAAACAGATGGTTCATTGAATGTAGGTACTGATGTAACAATTACATTTAACGCTAACGAAAGAAAAGCAACCCTTGCTTCGGCTCCAAATTCTACTAAAGTACAAGGTAGTGTTGTATTTACTAATGTAACAGTAGAAAAACCAGCATTAAACGCAACATTAACAGTAAAAGAGTTAGGTCAAATAAATGCAAGAACTCAAGCTGCAGTTAAAGCTGCAATGTTAAGTAAAAATACTAATTTACAAAATGTAGACCAAAATAGATTTACAATTACTTTAGATACTGATGCTAGCAAAAACAAAGCAACAGTAACGCATCCAGATTTTGCTTATGCAGTAGAAGTTTCATTTAGCGTTCAACTTAAATTAGAATCTATCTTGATTTCAACCCAAAGGGATTTAGGGAAGTTGCCTGAAAGAAGTGTTGATGCAGTCCGAAAAGCATTGTTAACTAAAAAAATTATCTCATCATTGACGCCCGAACAACAACAACACCTCAAAATAGAATTAATCGAAAATAAAAACGAAGCAGATATTTCATCTTCTGATTTTAGTGGTACTATCAGAATCACTTTTAGCGTGCAATCATATACAGGTTTAATATTTTTTGTTGTGACAGTATTATCGTTGATAATCATCATGTTTGTGATCACTATCAAAAGAATCAAAGAAGTCAAATAATGAAAAGCCATCCGCAAGGATGGTGTTTTCTCTTTTTGGCAAACACATCAAATAAATGTTATAATATGATTGAAAGTTGATAGTTATTTTGAAATTTGAAATGATGATATTTATTTTTAAAATACCCAAAAGAGTTATTTATGTCTATCAATTATTTAAAATTAGAATAGATATTAAAAAAATCGACAATTTAGAAAATATTTTAAATTTGTTAAGTTGAAATATTGCTTGTAATATTCCAATGGGGGCATAAGTAGTTGCGACCAAAAAATTTCAGTTTGAAGCAAAATGATTAGAGAAAATATTAATCGTTTCAGCCATTCAAACTAATAAACCCAGATGAAAACAAAAATAAATGCATTCGATATACGGCAACAAGTTAATTTACGCAAAATTAAGACAAAAAAATCCAAAATGCCATTATCATCCCGAAAAAACTAAACAATAACTTACTATTAACTACATCAATACTAGGTTAATTTGGAGTCAAACTAAACAAAATAATGATTATCACCAATATCAAACCTTATTTACAAAAAGCACTTGATGACGTCAAACAAAAAAACTCATTTAAGGACTCAAAAGTTAGGACTGTCACCTTAGGAAATACTTTAATTTCGGAATATAATTACAGCATGACCGCTCAACAAATTAGGAAAAATTAGTACCGATACAAACTAGTTAATAACCAAAAAATACTAAATTAAAATAAGGGAGCGACATGGAAACAACAGCAATCAAAAAAATTAAATCTTTGGTAAAACTACTCAATGAAGCTAATTATCAGTATTATAATTTAAGTAACCCTAAAATCAACGATCAACAATACGACGCTTTATTAAAAGAGTTAATTATTTTAGAAACTAATTATCCACAACACAGACTCCCTTATAGTCCGACTTTAAAAATAGGTGGTTTTGTCGAAAAAAAATTTAAAAATTTCCACCACACCATCCCGATGATGTCTTTGGATAACGCTTTTAACATTGAAGAATTAAAAAACTTTTACGATCGGATTGTTAAAATCAACCCTTCTTTTAGTTTATTGACTGAATTAAAGATCGATGGGGTAGCGATTAATTTAAAATATAAAAAAGGTATTTTAACACAAGCTTTAACTAGAGGAAACGGTATTTTAGGCGAAGATATTACTAAAAATGTGCAAACTATCAAAACTGTTCCTTTGAAACTATCCCAACCAATCGATATAGAAGTAAGGGGCGAAATTTATCTTTCTTATCCGGCTTTTGAAAAACTAAACCAAAAACAAAAAGAAAACAACAAAACCCCATTCGCTAACCCCAGAAATGCCGCTTCCGGAACTTTAAGACAACTAAACTCCAAAATAGTTGCACAAAGAAATTTATCTATTTTTATTTATAATATCGCTTCTCCTTATTTGATCAAACCGACCCAATTAGCAAGCTTAGAATTTTTAATTCAACTTGGTTTTACAGTCAACCCTCATTATAATTTGGCTTTGACTTTTGAAGATTTATTAGTTAAAATACAAAATTATAAAGTCATCAAAGATACACAACCATACGATACTGATGGAGTTGTGATTAAAGTCAACGAACTGGCTTTGCATGCCTTAATTGGGGCGACTTCTAAAGCACCAAAATGGGCGATAGCTTACAAATTCCCAGCGAAAACTAGTCAAAGTATTGTCACTGATATTATTTTCCAATTAGGAAGAACAGGCATGATTACTCCTATTTGCCAAATTATGCCAGTGTTAGTAGATGGTAGTTTGATTTCAAAAGTAGTTTTACACAATTATGATTTTATTAGCAAAAAAGATATCCGTATAGGTGATTGTGTCACAGTTCACAAAGCAGGATCTGTCATTCCTGAAATTTTAGAAGTTGTTGCAAGCAAAAGAACAAACCAAAAAAAAACGATGATGATTTTACAATGCCCTTATTGTAAAAGTAATTTGGTTAAAAAAGAGGGCAAAGTTGATTATTTCTGCTTAAATGATGATTGTTACTGGCAAAAAATTCAAAGATTGATTCATTTTGTCTCCAAAAAAGCAATGGATATTAACGTTTTAGGAGAAAAGACAATAATTACTTTGTTTAACCAACATTTAATCCAAAAACCATCGGATTTATATTTGTTACATACCCATTTAAACATTTTACAAACTTTGCCTAGTTTTGGACAAAAAAAAATTAATAATATTTTAAAAGCAATTGAACAAAGCAAGACCAAACCTTTGGAACGTGTTTTATTTGGTTTAGGAATTAAACACGTGGGAGAAAAAATCTCACAAGTATTGGTAAAAAACAATTTATCCCTAGAAAAACTGGCAACTATTAAACTTGAAGCCTTAACTGCTATTCCTGAAATAGGTGATAAAATTGCCAAAAGTATTAACATATTTTTTAACAATCCTCGTAATATAGCAGAAATTCAAAAATTGCAACAATTAGGAGTTTCTTTCCAAAACACCATCAACCAAACTGTCGTAAAAAAAACTTTTTTTAGCGATAAAAAAATTGTTTTAACAGGAACACTACAAAATTATACTCGTCTTGAATTAACCCAAATTCTAAAACAAATGGGGGCTAATATCAGTAGTTCTCTTTCTGCTAAAACTGATTTTTTGATTGCTGGCACTAATGCTGGTTCTAAATTAACCAAGGCACAAAAATTAAAAATAAGTATCATCGAAGAAGCACAATTAGAAAAATGGATCAAACAAACCGATTAGCCATTTTAAAAAAAGATTAAAGAGGGCATCATGTCTTTTACCGTTAAAATCAAAGAAGAAATCGCTTTGCAAAATTTCTCGATGTTAGAAAATTTTTTTGAACTAACAGCTTTATTGCATTTTGGTGGAACATTAGAAAAAAACTACCAAAAAACTATCTTATGGTTCAAAACTAAAAACCTTAAAATCGCTAGAAGATTCTTGATTTTGATCAAAACCTTTTATGATGTCAAATCTTTTTTGATGACTAGCAAAGAATATAATTTACCTCATTCAAAAAGTATTTACATCGGGATTGAAAAACATATACCTTTGATTTTGGAAAAACATCATTTTTTATTGACCGACAAAAAAGGGCTCTTTTGGCAATTTAAAAAAAATATCAAAATTAAACAAGCATATCTCAGGGGGGCTTTCTTTTGTGTAGGACACGTAGCTGATCCAAAAAAAAACAACAATCATTTAGAATTATTTCATAAAGACTTCGAAAAAATTAACTTAATTCAACAATTAATGTTTGAATTCAACCTTAAAGCCAAACAGATAATCCATAAAAAGGGTTTTTTGGTCTATTTAAAAAAATCACAGATGATTATTGATTTTTTAAGGTTAATTGGCGCTTTAGAGATCGTTTTTCAATACGAAAAAACTAATATTCAAAAAGATTTGAACCAAATAATTAAATCAACTATTAACTTTGAAATATCGAACGAAAAAAAAATCCTTGACACCGCCCATCAGCAATTACAATCCATTAACTTATTAGAAAAAAATACCCTTAAAGCTAAAATTATCAACAAAAACCAAAAAATGAAACAAATTATAAATTTAAGAAAAAAATACCCTGATTTAAGTTTAAAAGAACTGACTAAAAAATATTATCAACAATATCGCACCAAAATTACTAAATCGGGTCTAAATTATTATTTTCAAAAGATCAAAAAAATGAATAAAGAATAAATTGAAAAAACTAATAAAACTCTATAGTTGCTAGTTTTTGGTTAATTAAAAAAATATTTAACAAATTAAAACAGTCAATTAATAAAAATTAAACAAATCAAACTAAACAAAAAGACTCTAATAATTAGGGTCTTTTTCTTTGATTTAAACTGTTAAACAACTTGGAAAAAGTACAAATTTTGCCATTAATTGTGTTTTTTTTTTTTTTGATGTATAATGTAAGTATAATTATATGTTTTTTTCATGGAGATATCTATGATGTTTAAAAAAGATATAAGGTTATTTGTATCAAATCAAAACCTAGTTTTAAAAAAAATAGATAATATTGTGAATAGGATTTATTAATATGCATCTAAATAAAAAATAATAACTCATTTAGAAATCCTTTTAGGACTATTTTTAGCTTCTTTTGGTTTGTTTTTTCTAATTTTTCCTAGTGTTAATCATGTTGATATCAAAGATAAAAATGTTGAAGGGGCATGTATTATTTCTGACAGTACCAACGAAATAGCGATTTTGTTAAATAAATATTTACCCTTTAAAAAACCGTTATCTTTAATTATTATTTTCATTATTCTTTCTTGGTTTTGTCTTTTGATCGCTAGTTTTTTCTTAAAAACAAAAATAATAAAAAAATCATTTCTCGCAACTTTAATCTTATCACTTTTTTTAATCTTTTTTTGTTTGGTTTTTTCTAAAAATCAACAACAAGTTTTTAATACTTTTACTGTAGCTAAATATAATATTAAGGAATTTTCAGAATATCAAGATTATCGTTTAAAAGATTGGTTTTTTAACGGAGACGGTGGTTTGTTTTTTCAAACCGCTTTCTTTGGGGTGGTTTTTTTGGATTTTCAGCTTATTTATTGATGGTACGCAATCAAATTTATTTAGGTATCAATATTTTAATCAAAGCCCTTGTTACCAAATTAAAAAAAAATCATAATAAATGGTTATTATTTGGGTTAATTTTGGGAACTGATATTATTATTTTGCTAATATCTTTTTTTACTTTTAAAATCATTAATGTAGATGGTTATATTGTTTCTTATGATAGTAAAGATGTTTTTTTAAGTTTAAATTGGTATATCTTAGGAAATTGTTCTGTTTATTATCTGATATTCAAAAATGCCTTAATAATTGATATCATATTATATGATAAAGAATCAAAAAATACTAAATTTTATAAAATTACATGGTGGTTTATCTTGTTTGGTGTCATCGTTCATGCATTCTCTTTTCTATCTTTTGTATACCAAAAAAAACTTTCCAATCAATCGTATACATCAGATACAGATATAATGTTTTTTGTGTTTTTTATGGTCTGTATGTTTTTAATTCCTTTGTTTTTCATTCCTAAAATTCTCAAAAAAAAGCAAGCTACCCCTAAAAAAGACTCTAATAATTAGGGTCTTTTTTTTGATTTAAACCGTTAAACAACTTAGAAAAAGTATAAACTTTGCCATTAATTGTTTTTTTTGATGTATAATATAAGTATAATTATATGTTTTTTTCATAATGATATCTATGATGTTAAAAAAGATATAAGGTGGTTCAATACCAAACCACAACCTAGTTTTAATAATATTAGTGATGGCGAGTAAATCATAAAGGTGAAGTATCTGAATTCTAATGAAGAAAATAATTAGAAAGGAAATAAGTCTTAATGTTGCCAAAAAAATCTCATAAAAATGATCAAAATAAAAAAATATATTTTTTTGTTATGTCGCTTGGAGTGATTTTAGTTTTGTGTTTGATTTGCTTGTTTTGCTATACAAATATGTTTCAAGTAGAATATATTAATGGCAAATATGGTAAAACGAATTATTGGGGGTTGCTTTTTCAAATAACTTTATATTGGTTTATCTTGAAAACATTACATGATTTATTTAAAAAACAAAAACAAGAAGAAAAATTTTTTTTACCGAGTTGGAGTCGTCTTTCTCCTCTTTCTGCGGTATTCAATCATCAATTATCAAATAATCCTAAAATTCGCGTTCAACAAGAAAAACTTATTAAACAAAAAAAATATTCAAATAGCAAGACATATAACGGCAATTATAACAATTTTTTACTTTGTTATACATTGAATTGCTGAATTATAAAATTTTGCGACAATGGTGGTCATCTCCTTTTACTTATAAAGATTGGTGTAATTTAGGTTGCTCTTCGTTTCTTTTTTATTTACTTATATCTTTAAACATAAAATTATATCGGGTTTGCAAAAACAAAGAAGCTTTAGATGAAGAAGATAAAATCATTCAAAACCAAGAACAAATTAAAATTAATCAAAAAGACTCTAATAATTAGGGTCTTTTTTTGGTTTAAACCGTTAAACAACTTAGAAAAAATATAAACTTTGCCATTAATTGTTTTTTTGATGTATAATTTAAGTGTAATTATATGTTTTTTTCATGGTGATATCTATGATGTTTAAAAAAAGATATAAGGTGTTTTGTATCAAACCACAACCAAAAACTAGTTATATAAAAGACATATAATTAAATAAAGGGAAGTAAAGAAGGTGGTTAAAAAAATTAAATTTTAGTTATTGATGGAATAAATAAATTTTTTAGACCTTGGTAGTAATTTTTAACTTTATTTAAAAAAAATCTTTTTTTAAATTATGTCTTATTTATCAAGAAAGGAAATAAATATTAAAATGAATAACAATTCAATAAAATTAGATAAAAACACAATTAAATATCGTAAATGGTCTTTAATTCATTGGACATTATTTTTAGCTAGTGTTATTTTTTTCATTATCTTTTCCATTTGTCATTTCTGTAATGTACCAAATGACAATGTTTATTTAATTTTAGCTACTATTTTTATAACTTTATGGTTTGCTTCTGATGTTATATTTCAAATTACTGAAACAGGGCAGTATAGTTGCTATTTTTTCACTTTAATTAAAAAAATCTTTAAAAATAAAAAAAATTCTAAAATAACCAAAGATAAATAATTTTAAACTAATCAAAAAGACTCTAATAATTAGGGGTCTTTTTTTTGTTGATTTATCTTAAAAACATAACTTTATAAATCAAATAATCATGTTATAATATAAAGAAACTTAACGACTTAGAACCCAATAAATGAATATCCAATTAATTCAGATTAAAAAGATTCAAAAATTGACTGCAAGAATTTTATCTAATCAAGAAAAAAAGTTTTTCAAACTTTTTGCCATCTCGAAAGACAATTAACTTTACAATTTGAAAATGAAATATTTAATGTTTTAAAGTTTAAAAGCAAAAAAAAGACCAACTATAAAAGTTGATCTTAAATGTTATTTTTGACTTTTGTATTTTTATGTGATAATGGAAAGAGTCATGTGGTCTTTGTGAAAAATATTTTCACAAAACATGAGATTTATTTTAAATTAAAATTGGGTGTTTTCGATTTGGTTCAAGTTTATAATTGCTCTTTATGGTTCCGTCATAGTTATAGTCAGTTATGCTTTTGCCTCGAAAAACAGTATAATGAGCATCTTTGGAAGAATTAGGGCTATAATGAGTGACAGTATCTACGATCCCGGTGTTGACACAAAATTTAGCCACTATATAAATGCGATAAGGCATTATAAGACAAGTTGATTGAAAACGTTTGCCGTTAGCATCGAAATAATCTACAATCCCTTCCTTAGATATATTGACAGTGTTTGGAAAACCTGTTTTTGGTCTTTTATCATCTTTTCCATAAATATTAAGTCTTGTAGTTTTAACTTCTCTTTTTATAGTCATTATTAGCTCCTTTGGTTATTTTTTTAATAATCTTGCAAATAATCATCTAATACAACAACTAAAACTTGAAAACTCCTAAATTAGTGTTATAATTTAAATTTTTTAATAAATTATTCATCGACTTCAATTTCTTTTTCTTTGAAGTGACGATTAATAATTGTTTCTCGATCTTCATCGACTTCAATTTCTTTTTCTTTGAAGTGACGATCTGGATCTTCTTCACTTTCTTTGAAGTCATGATTAATTGTTCCATCATAGTTATAAAACTTTAGTTCTGTTCCTTTAATAACAGAATAAGATGAATTTCCATACATAGTGATAGTATCTACAATCCCTGTATCCGCAAAATATTTACATACTACATATTCGCGAAAAGGTATATGAATTAAAGTACTTTGAAAACGTTTACCGTTAGCATCAAAATGGTCAACAATCCCATTGTCAAATACAGTGATAGCGTTAGGTAAGCCCGTTTGTGGTCTTTTATTGTTGTCTCCAAAAGCATAATCAAAACTTAAATGAAAAACAGGACCCAAACATTTAACTATTTTTTTCTTCTTCATTGTTTTACTCCTTTGATTAAATTTTTATAATCTTGAAAATATTTTACATTAACTGTTTTTTTGCTATATTTAATAATATATTTATCAATAAATTTACCAGTTTTAGCATCATAAATATAAAGCCAAACATTGCCTTTAGAATCTGTAAATTCTTCTGTTATTACATTACGATATATAGCAATTAATTTACCAGTTTCATAATCATATACATATAACCACATTTCACCGTTAACAAATTCTTTTACTATGTCCACTTCTTTATCGTATTTAGGCGAAGATGCTTGTAACACTAAAGGATGTTTTTGACTTTGAACCCACCAAAATGGACTAACTGAATTTAGTCTTGTTAATGCATCTCTTCGAATTTGCAAAACTTCACTAACTTGATTTGGATCCAACAATGTTGCATCAACTTGAGGTCTTACCAAACTCATTGTTTGAGCTAAGACCGAATGAGAACCAAAACTAAAAATAATAATTATAAATATGAAGCAAAATACTTGATATATGCGTTTTGTGTAGCTATACTTAGTTTTTTTGATTATTTTTAATAATCATTACTTCCTTCCTTTGTTTTTTTCTAATTCTTCACACTACCCAACAAAAACCGAATCACCAACACCACCAATAGTATGTTTATTATTATAACATAAAATAAGATAAATAATTTTAAATTTATTTTATACATCAAATAACAGTTTTTTAAAATAATGAAGTTCAAGCAAACTTTAATAAAAAATAAGTAAAAACCTTTTCAAAAGTCAAAATAAAAAAGAAGAAAGAAACTATATGAATATCCAAAATATCGGCATCGATTTAGTCGAAATCAAAAAGATTCAAAATATTGGCATTGAAAAACTGGCTGCAAGAGTTTTATCTGATCAAGAAAAAAAAGTTTTTCAAACTTTTTGCCATCTCGAAAGACAATTAACTTTTTTAGCCGGCAGATGGGCAGCCAAAGAAGCCCTTTTCAAAGCCTTCCAAACACAAGCTAAACTCAATTATAGCAAAACCAATTATTGCGATTGGTCTATTTTAAATGATCAAAATGGCGTTCCTTATTTAGCAGATGATCGTTTTAAAAACCAAGTTTTGCTTTCTCTTTCGCATACATCTAATTATGCTGTGGCAATTGTTGTTGTCTTGCTAAAAGAAATAAAAAAATAAAGAAATAAATTTTTTTGCCTTATTTGATAATTTTAGTTGTATAATTAAAAGTGTATAGGAAAAAATCTTGAAACAAAAAAAATATTGTAAAAAAAGAGGTGATAACATTTTATGAAAGTTATCGTTATTGGTTGTACTCATGCAGGCACTGCCGCAGCAAAAACTATTAAAAAATTTCAACCCCAAACTGATATTTTAGTTTACGAAAGAAATGACAACATTTCTTTTCTTTCTTGTGGGATTGCTTTGTATGTTGGAGGAGTTGTTAAAGACAATCGTGGTCTTTTTTATTCTAACCCAGATGAATTAATCAGCATGGGCATTAACACGAAATTAAAACATGAAGTTTTAAAAGTGGATTTTGCCAAAAAAGAAATTTTAGTCAAAAATTTAGAAACCAAAAAAGAATTTACCGATAATTACGATAAATTAGTAATTGCTGCCGGTTCTTGGCCTGTTATTCCACCGATTCCAGGAATTAACAGTAAAAACGTTTTATTATCTAAAAATTTTAGTCATGCCAAAGAAATTATTGCTTACAGCAAAAAAGTGAAAAAAATAACTGTCGTTGGCGCTGGATATATCGGCATTGAATTAGCTGAAGCTTTTGCTTTGCAAAAAAAAGAAGTTGTTTTGATCGATGGCGAACAACGTATCATGTCTAAATATTTAGATCAAGAATTTACTGATTTAGCCCAACAAGAATTAATCAATCATGGCACTACCTTAGCTTTAGGACAAAAAATAGCTGGGTTTGAAGTCAAAGATAATTTAGTAACTCATGTTAAAACCGATAAGGTTTCTTTTGAAACTGAAATGGTAATTATGTGTATTAGTTTTAGACCAAATACCCAATTATTTGCTAACGATTTAAAAACTTCTTTCAACGGAGCTTTAGTAGTTAACGAATATATGCAAACTTCTGACCCTGATGTTTATGCTTGTGGCGATTGTGTTAATGTTTATTATAATCCCAATCAAGAAGTCAAATACATGCCTTTAGCAACCAATGCTATACGAATGGGAACTTTAGTAGGTTTAAATATTAGTGAACAAAAAATCAAATACTTAGGCACTCAGGGTACTAGTGGTATCAAAATTATTGATTTAAATATTTCTTCGACTGGTTTGACAGAAACAGTAGCTAAAGATTTAGGTAAAAACTATGACGTTGTTACCATTAAAGATGCAAATCGACCGGAATTTATGCCTGAATTTGAAACAGTGACTTTAAAACTTGTTTTTGATAAAGATACTCGCAAGATTTTAGGCGGACAAATTGTTTCTCGCTTGGATTTAACCGAAAAAATAAATACTTTAAGTGTTTGCATCCAAAATGAAATGACAGTCGAACAATTAGCTTTTGTTGATTTTTTCTTCCAACCTCATTTCAACAAACCTTGGGGATTACTCAATTTAGCTGGTTTAAAAGCTTTAGAAAACAGCCCTGCTACAAGTCAACAATAAAATTAAAAAATCAAATTAAAATTTCATTTTAAAGCATTGTTTGTTTCTCTTACGGACTCAGGCAATGTTTTTTTATTGAAATCTTACCAAACAAATTAAAAAAGGGGTATATTACCGATGCAATTTAGTTTACCTAAACTTAATTTTAAATACGACGCTTTAGAACCGTTTTTTGATGCCAAAACAATGGAAATCCACCACACCAAACACCATCAAACATATATCAACAATTTAAATGACGCTTTAAAACAACATCAACAAATTAATTTAACTTTAGAACAAATGCTAACTAATTTATCTTTGCTTCCAAAAGACATTAGACAAATAGTGCGTAATAACGGTGGCGGTCATTTTAATCATACTTTTTTTTGGACTCTTCTGAAATTAAACCATGGCATCTTACCCCAAGGTTTATTAGAAGAATTGATTAACCGTGATTTCGGTTCATTAGAAGGGTTTAAAAATGCTTTTGCCAACATTGCTAAAACTATCTTTGGTAGTGGTTGGGCTTGGATGATAATAAATCCAAAAGGTCATTTAGAAGTAACTTCAACCCCTAATCAAGATGTAGTCTTAGACCAAGGCATCCCTCTAATTGGTTTGGATGTCTGGGAACATGCTTATTATTTAAATTATCAAAATCGCAGAATTGATTATATTGAAGCTTTTTTCAATGTTTTAGATTGGCAGCAAGTAGCAACTAATCTAAAAAATAATTACCATGTGTAAGCCAAAAACTAATAAAAAAGCACGTTTATTAAGGATTGAAGTGATTAAATTATTGTATCAATATGATTTTTATGATTCTAATTTTGATCCTTTATCTGGGCGCATCAAAACCATCGATCCTTGTTTTAATCAAATTATTAATAAACTGCAATCGATCGATGAAATTATAATCAAAAACCTGTTTAATTACAAACTAAATCGTTTAAATAAAATTGATAAAGCCATTATTCGTTGGGCTACTTTTGAATTGTTAGAAAAAACTACCCCCCATGCAATCATTATTGACGAAGCAGTCGAATTAACTAAGCAATTTTGCAATTTAAACGACGAAAAACAACATAAATTTAATAATAAATTACTAGATAAAATCCGCTTACAATTGCAAGGAAAATAGAATAATATCAAAAAGAGATTTTTAAAAGTCTCTTTTTTTTATTTTCTAACAAAGCATTTATTGCAAAAAAGCTCCTCTTTTTTTGTTATAATATCTTTGAATCGATGATTTTTTTATTATCAATGATGCTAAACATCCCAATCAAAAGGAGAATCAAAAATATTTTTACTAAAAAATCTTGAAAAACTATCGAAGAGCAAAAATGAGAACAAACACAAATAATTAAGACCAAAAAAAATATTGCTACTTATAAGCAAATTATTCAAAAACATGAGCTTTAATTTTATTTTTTCTTTCAATTTTGCTCCTTTTGTTTTGTATAATGCATGCAGTTTAAAATCAATCCACCAACAAACCAAACCATCAATGATAAAACTCAAGCAATCATTAATTCAGCAAATCAAAACATCTTTTGGCAAGCTTTAGAAATTACTGTATTAAATGTCATTATCTCAGACATGTTGTCATGCTTTGCTTTGAAAACTAGCTCGTTTTACAGTTATTCTTTTTAATCTTTTTTAGGTAGTTTTTATGATATATTTAAATTTCAATTCTAAAACTAATAAAGTAAACATAAATCCATATGATATATTTATTAGCATCAGTCTTTTTATTTTCTTTTTAATAAGTAATTTTTTTTATCATTATTTTCCTTTGTTATAAAAAATTTCGCAAACAAAAAAACACTTGTTTATAAAATCGCTTTTGTCAGTTTTAATTTTTGTATCTTTACTGTCTTTTATTTGTTTTTATTTGGAATTATTGTAGCAATAGTTAATTCAGAAAATATCAAAATTTTTAAAAATGTTTGGGTTGTTATTAATTTATTAATTTTTAGTGGTTTTATTGTTGGAAGCTCTATTTTTATTGTCAAAATTTTACATCCTTTTAGATATGCTTTTGCAAAGACGAATAGATGCCAAATACGAAGTTACTTTATCTTTTTTTGTTTTATTTGTGTTTGTAATCTATCCGATTTTTAAAACATTTATTGCAACGTTTAACAAAAAAAATAATAACTTTTCATTTAAAAATAAACAAAAGGTTAATTTTTGTTGTCTTACAAAAGCCGTCAAAACTTACCACCAAAACAATTACTAACAAAAAATCTCAAAAATCAAAAACCAAAGGAATGCAACGCATGGATATAACTAAAATAAAAGAAAGACAAACTCGTATTCGTAATTTTTCTATTATCGCTCACATCGACCACGGAAAATCTACCTTAGCTGACCGCATCTTAGAACTGACAGGAACCATTGACAAAAGAGCGATGCAAAATCAAATTCTTGATTCAATGGATTTAGAACGAGAAAGAGGGATCACAATTAAATTAAATGCTGTCGAAATTATGTATCATGCTAAAAATGGCAAAGATTATATTATGCATTTAATCGATACCCCCGGTCATGTTGATTTTAGTTATGAAGTTTCGCGTTCTTTGGCTGCTTGCGAAGGGGCGCTTTTGGTAATTGATGCAGCTCAAGGCATCCAAGCCCAGACTTTAGCTAATGTTTACTTAGCAAAAGATAATCATTTAACCATCCTTCCTGTACTTAACAAAGTCGATCTCCCCAGCGCCGATGTACCAAAAGTCAAAGCAGAAATCAAAGAAACATTAGGGTTTGATCCAACCAACACCCTTTTAGCTAGTGGCAAAACAGGCTTAGGTGTAATTGAAATTTTAGAACAAATTGTAGCTGTCATCAACCCCCCACAAGGAGATTCCCAAAGTCCTTTGCAAGCGTTAATCTTTGATTCTTATTTTGACCCTTACAAAGGAGTCGTTCCTTCGATTCGACTAATTAATGGTACAGTGAAAAAAGGCGATCAAATTCGTTTTATGGCAAGTAAACAAGTTTATGAAGTCGTAGAAGTAGGAGTTTATAACCCGAAGCAAATTGTTAAAGATTTTTTAGCCCCCGGAGATGTTGGTTATCTAACTGCCGCTATTAAAAGTATTGATCATGTAAGAGTAGGTGACACCATTACTACTCAACAAAATCCCACATTACGACCTTTACCTGGTTACAAACAAATGAATTCGGTAGTTTTTTGTGGTCTTTATCCAGTCGAAATTAATAAATATGAAGCTTTAAAAGATGCTTTGGAAAAATTAAAATTAAATGATTCGTCTTTGATGTTTGAACCCGAAAGCTCTTCAGCGTTAGGACTTGGATTTCGAACTGGCTTTTTAGGACTTTTACATATGGAAATCATTCAAGAACGCATTAGTCGTGAATTTGGTGTTGAAGTTATTGCCACCGCTCCTTCAGTGATTTATCATGTCTACACTCTCAAAGGACAAAAACTTTTAGTCGATAACCCTTCTAAATTGCCACCTGCTCAAATGATCCAAAGAATCGAAGAACCCTTTATCAAAGCAACTATCATCTGTCCTGAAATTTATATCGGCAAGGTTATGGAATTATCACAAAATAAAAGAGGTAGTTTACAAAACATTGCATACATCGACCAACAAAGAACTCAAATTAGTTATTTATTGCCTTTTTCTGAGATTATTTATAATTATTTTGATAAATTAAAATCTTTAACCAAAGGTTATGCTTCCTTTGATTATGAAATTGATCAATATCGTGTTTCTAAATTGCAAAAAATGGATATTTTGTTAAACTCAGAAGTAATTGATGCCTTATCTTTGATTGTGCATCAAGATTTTGCTTACGAAAGAGGGAAAGTTATTTGTGAGGCTTTAAAAGAGTTTATTCCCAAGCAGATGTTTGAAATTCCTATTCAAGCCGCTTTGGGTAAAAAAATTATTGCCCGCGAGACCATCAAAGCAATGCGTAAAGATGTCACCGCTAAACTTTATGGAGGAGATGTAACTAGGAAAAAGAAACTTTTAGAAAAACAAAAAAAAGGGAAAAAGAAAATGAAAACTTTAGGTAAAGTCCAATTACCGCAAAAAGCCTTTTTAGCAATTCTTTCAACCAAATAATGCCCTTAAAAAACTGACTTTTTAATTTAGATTCATCTACTGCTTTTTTTGGATAAAGATTGAATATAATAAAAAAGTCTAAAAACATCAATGATATTCTTAAAAAAACTAAATTAAAGAAGTTTTTTCTTGAAATATAAAAACAACCACCCTTTAAGAGTGGTTATTTTTATATATATTATTGAAAAAAGTATCAAATTATAATAAAAAAGAACATTTCAATAATGTTCTTTTTTTGTTAGATAAATTAGTTGCTAAAATGTCCAATTACCCCACCAAAAAGATTGAGTTTTTCTAAACCAACACTTATTTCTAATATCATAGAATAACTTTCTCTTACGACCATCAAACTCATAATGATTATCATTATTTTTGATTTGGTTCCAATTTTGTTGCACATAATTTATTTCTTGAGTTGAGGCTTTTTCTTGCATAAATCTATCTTTATAAATAATATTTGGTGCACCGCTATTATTATTATTTGAGGTTGAAGTTGGTTTGTTGTTAGTTCCTTGTTGTGATTGTCCGTCAGTAGTTGGAGTTGTTGGAGTTGTTGGAGTTGGAGCGTTAGCACCTTGTGTTTTTCCGTTAGTAGCTAGCGGTGGTGTTGGTGTTTCTGTGTTAGTTTCTTCAGCTGGTTGTTCTGAATAATCTTCTATCACTATTTTTTCTTTATAATAACTTGCCATTAGTTCGTTAGCAAATGTTTTATTATTAAATGTATCGAAAGTGTTTTTTGCAAAAGGAAAAGGATACCAAAATCCACCTAAAGTAACGATAATCAAACAATTGCCTAAAATTAAAAAAGCTTTTTTAAGATTGTGTTTATTGCTGAATTCTTCTTTAATAAAAGTAATTCCTAAAACACTTGGGGTCACCGGTAAAAATAAAAAACCAATTTTTAAGATATTGAAAATAAAACCTTGTGGAGTGAAAAAATTTTTCAAATAATTTTCTTCTTGTTGCCCGTTGTTTTTTAAAAAAGATAAACTACTTAATAGTTGGATTCCTACAATATAAATTAAAGGATAGACAAAAAATAATTAATATACTTCTTTTTTTAGAAAGAGTATTTTTATCTAAGAAAATATAAAAAATTAAAAAATAATGATGGTAAAATGATTTTATGTAAACGAAAAAAATAATTAAAAATATCATCTTTATTTATTAACAAATCAACGTTAGAAGCCATTTCTGAAGAAGCAAAAATTAAAGTAATAACAGCAGAAATTAAAGCAGTCAAACAAACCCAATAATAAACTTTATTATCTGTTTGTTTGGCAAGATTCATAAAAAGAATAACAATAATTAAAATATTAGTAATATTAGGATGAGAAAAATAAAAGGAGTTTGAAAGCCTGTAGCATGAAATGCACCTAATATAACATAAAAGATAGTTATAAAACTAACAACAGAAGTGCCAATAAAAAATAATAATTTAATAAGATTATCGATATTTATTTTTGCATTAACTGATTTTGACATATGTTTTTTATATTCTTTCTAAATGATTTGGTGAAAATATTTTAAAAAAATTAAGAAAAAAAGAGGCATTATTTAATAAAAAAGACATTTAAACAAAAGAATTTTACAAAACTCATCTATTTTTCGCCACCAACACTTAATTCTTTAACATAAACACTAGCACTACCAAAGCCTGAAGGATGAAATTCAAAATCATTCGCAATGTCTTCGATGTTTTTTAAAACTTCAAAAAAATTTCCTGAAATAACAATCATTTTAACAGGGGTTGTAATTTTGCCTTTTTCAATTTTAAAACCACTAGCTTGAAGGCTAAAATCTCCACTAAAAGTCTTAATCCCTGCATGCATTCCAATTAAATCAGTAATATAGACTCCTAATTCAATCTTAGAAATCATTTTTTCAAAAGAATTAGTGCCTGGAACTAAATAGCAATTAACCATTGCAATACTACCACCAAAACTATTGCCAGTTGGTGTTTGGTTAAAAATGTGAGCTGTTTTCAAATCATGAATAAAACCTTTAAAAACTCCTTGCGAAACGATGGCTTTAGTTTGACAAGCCACCCCTTCTTCATCGAATTTTTCTTTAAAATAAGCATCTTTGTGTAAAGGGTCATCGATGATATTTACTTTCGGAGAGGCAATTAAGTGCTTGACTTTGTTTTTTAATTTGGTTAAATTACGATAAGCATTATTACCAGAAAAGATTTCACTAAAATTTGCTAGAATATAAGCAAACATTTTATTCGAAAATACTATCTGATATTTATCGGATGGCAAAGATTTGCCTCCCAATTGCTTTTCTGCTTCCTTGACTACTTGTCTAGCTTGCTTGATTGGATCAAACGCGCTAAATTCTTTTGCTAAGACACTTTTACCATGGCTTTCGATGTCTTGATCTTTTTGAAAAACCCCTGCTACATATAAAGAAGCATAACTATTTTGGTGAGTTAAATTGATGCCCTTAGAATTTAATAAAGTCTTTTTATAATAATTTTCTGAATAAAAAATGTTATTAGCTGTTTGCAAATAAGCACTTTTTTTGAGTTGTTTTTCTGCTTTTAATAATAATTGTCGTTTCGCTTGGAAAGGGATTTGACTAAAATCAAAGTTATTTTCTAAAACTTCCGGATAGCTGGGTGAACCTTCAAAAATAATGGCCGGTTCACAAGTAGTAATAGTTTGACAATTTTCTTTTAATTTAATTAAAGCATCTCTAAAAGTTTTATCATCAATTTTTTCAAAAAAAAGAGAAGCTTCTTTGTTATTAAAAATTCCTCTTAAAATAACAGTAGTATTATCGTTATAAATAGTATTATCGATTTGACTTTTATCTAAAGTTAACTCAAAACCTTTGTTTTCTTCGATAAGTATTTCCAAACCTTCAAAGCCTTGTTCTAAACTTTGATTAATCCATTTTTGATAATTGATTGCTTTTGAAGTCATTTGGTCTTTGTTCCTCCTACAATCATCTCTTTTACTCTAATAGTAGGCTGACCGACATCAACTGGAATAGAACCAGAAAGTGAACCGCACATCCCTTGACCCAAAACTAAATCATTGGCAACACGATCAATTTTTTGTAAGATATCAGCGCCATGACCGATTAACATCGCCCCTTTGACGTGGGTCGTTAATTTCCCGTTTTCGATCAGATAACCTTCGTTGACAACAAAATTAAATTCTCCAGTAGCAGGTATCACTGTTCCTCCACCTAAACTTTTGGCATATAGACCGTAAGGAGTATCTTTGATAATTTGTTCAGGCGTTTCGTTGCCTTTTTCAATGTAAGTTGAATTCATCCGAGAAGTAGGAGAATATTTATAAGATTGTCTGCGTGAAGAACCCGTAGCTTGTGTTTTCATTTTGCGACCGTTGCGATAATCGACTAAATATCCTTTTAAAATGCCTTTTTCAATCAAAAGATTTTTTTGGGTCTTGTGTCCTTCATCATCAAAATTAAGGCTCCCCCAAGCTCCTTCAATCGTACCATCATCATAAGCACTAACCACTTCGGAAGCAACTTTTTGGTTAAGTTTGTTGTTAAAAGGCGACAAACCTTTAGCAATCGCAGTAGCCTCTAAAGGATGACCACAAGCTTCATGAAAAATTACTCCACCAAAGCCGTGATTAATTACAACAGGCATTGTTTGCGGCTGCAAAGATGAAGCTTGCAATAATGAAACTGCTTGACTAGCAGCACTAATAGCTAAACTTTCTAAATCAATTTGATCAAAAAATTCTAAACCCATAGATCTACCTAGTGCTTGACTGCCTTCTTGCATTTCTTCGTTTTCTTGAGCGAAAGCCGACATGGAGCAACGAATATAATTTCTTGTATCTTTTTGATAAACCCCTAAACTATTTGCAATTAAAACATGTTGTTCTTTTTCGTTAAGAGTAACTATTGATTGAATAATACTAGCATCATAATCTTTTATTATTTTTGATAGTTTTAATAAAATTTGTGCTTTTTGGAGTTTAGACATGGAGTTAAAGTGTTTTTGCGTAGAATTGGGTATCTTTTGCGATTCTTTCAAAGGGATAGCCAAAGTGGCTTTACCTTGAAAAGATTGTCTCATCTTTAAAACCAAAGATAAAATACTATCATAATCTGTTTGGTTGGTATAACCATAAACTTCATCTAAACCTTGTAATAAACGGATACCTACTCCAAAAATATTGCTATACTTGGCACCTACTACTTTATCTCCTATGATCTTAAGAAAATCAGAGTTAGTATTTTCAAAAAATAATTCAGCAAAATCTGCGCCTTGCTGTAACGATAAGTTTAAAATCTTTTGAATTTCTTCTTTACTTATCATTAAATTTTACTACCTCCTTGCTATCTATAATCTAATTTATTCTATCATTTTTTTTAATAAATTGCAATCAATATGATGTTTGGAAATAATTTGGTGTTATTATGTGTTGTTATTTAGATTGATTTTAATTTTTTATTACTGTCCTTTTTAAAAGATAAGTTCATATCTTCATTTCCAAATTTAAAACTTTCATATCATAAACATTGAAATTCTTGCAAAACTAAAACTAACTCATAAATTATCAAAAATTGTAATTAAAATCCTTAGTGATGGCCTAATGATTTTGGTCATCTCTTTTTTTTGGCAATAAAATAAAAATAAAATAAAATTAACAACAAGTATGTTATAATTAAATTAATAATATTTTTGTAATGAAAATATTATGTTTGTAAAATGTTTTAAATAAATTAAATAAAAAAAAGTAAAGGTAGGAAGTTATGTATAATTATCCAAAAAAATAATAAGTTTAAAGTAAAAGTAAAGACTTTTTTTAATTCTATTTGACAATTTTTAAGCAAAAACCCAGTTCGAAACTCTTTTTGTGCCGTTTTTGTAGTAGTTTTAGTTTTATTACATCTCTATATTTTCCGTTTTTTTAACAATTCAGAACAACAACAATACTTCCAAAAAGTTATATCAAATTGGTGCCAACGTTAAAAAAACCTACTCTTCAGCTTCTTACAATAATTTAGATATTTATCAAATTAATTCAACTTATTATTCGGCTTTAGGTAATGATGATAATGCTTATTTATTGAGCCGAGTTTTCCAAGTTTTTGCACCAGGCATTCCACAAGTTTATTATGTTGGTCTTTTAGCTGGTTTAAACGATATTGAATTATTAGAAAAAACAAAAGAAGGTCGTAATATCAACCGTCATTATTATTCGCTTCAAGAAATCGAAAAAGAAGTAAAACGCCTTGTTGTCCAAAAATTATTGCACCTACTTACATGGCGCAATCAATTTGCTGCTTTTGATTTGGATGGTTCTATCGAAATTACAACCCCCACACAAACAACTATTAAAATTATCCGTCAAGATCGTACTAAAACCAATATTGCTGTTTTAAAAGCCGATGCTTTGGCTAAAACTTTTAGTATTACAGCTAATGGTATTTTGATTATGTCGCAATTCAACGACGATAAAAAAATTGTCTAAAAATTGATTTTTATAAAAATAAATGCCGCTTATTGCAAGCAGCATTTTTTTTTAAAATATCTCCTCATAACTTAAAAAAAACTAAAAAAATCTTATTTTTCTTAAAGTTACTAAACTTTACAAATTTTAAAATCAAAACTTTTTTTACTAAGAACTGTGATTAACTTTTTTTTGACTTAATTGTAGTTATTAATTCATCATTAAGCCTTTAATCCCTCTTTTGAGTTGGTTTGTTTCCGTGTTTAAAAAGACATTTTTTTTGATAAAATATATAATGTTATTAGTATTTTTTTTTACATTATCACCAAAACAAACAATCATTGGAGGTTTTATGATAGTTCAAAAAAAACAGCAATTAGCTAAAGAAAAATTTAGAATCGCTGAAGAAAATCAAAGAAAGTTTTTTTTAGAAGGCAACTTATGGAAAGTCATTTTATATGTCACTTTTCCTATTATGCTTTATTTAGTTTTCCAAACTTTCTTTAACGCTTATGATATTGTAGTCGTTAATAGAAATCAAACACAAAATCTCTATTCAGATAATTTTTTATCGTCTATGAATCGGGTGCACATCGTTAAAGAAATTTTAATGCCTTTTGGGGCTTCAATCGCCACTGCCGGCGTTATTTTAGTTGGTCGAACTTTTGGACGCAAAAATACCGAAAAAATGCGTCTTTATTTAGCTCAAACCTTTGTGGTATCAATTATTATAGGAGTTATTGTTACTTTTTTATGTACTGTAGTTTTTAAAAACATTATTTTACATCAATTTGTTGATTTATCTAAGATCAGCGACCAAAAACAACAAAATGAATTAACCAATTATTATCTTATTATTATTGCTTCTCTGGTTTGCATTATCATTAATATCGTTTTTTTAGCTTTAGAACGAGCTAAAGGTAATAATAAAATGGTTTTATGGACAACTTTAGTCAATGTTGTTGTTAAAATCATTTTATCTTTGGTTTTTTGGCACTTCGGAGAAAATATCACTTCTTTAGCTTGGGCAACTTTGGCTGCTCATGCTATCATCACTTTATTTGTTTTTTGGTTTTTGTTTTTCAACCAAAACAATCATTTAAAAATTATTTTGAAAAAATTTCGTTTTGACAAAGCTTTTTTAAAAAACCTTTTTATCTTAGCTACTCCTGTTTGTGCTAGTATTATGACTTGTAGTATTGGTCGAATGGTTATTAGTATGATTATTAAAAATAATTATGATAACGGAGCGGGGATTGATGCTCAATTAATTTTAGTAGTTACTGTTAATAATATTTTTTTAAATATTATTAATGCCTTTGCTGATTCCCAGAATGCTATTATTTCTCCAAATTTAGGTCAAAATAACATGACTCGTGTTTTTGATACCTTCAAAAAGATTCTTATTGCTATCTTTGTGTTAGCGATCATCGGTAGTTTAGTTAATATTTTTTGTTATCCAACTATTTTGTCTTGGTTAACTGGCAAAGACAATTTAACTACCGAGAACTCTCCTGAATCATGTACTTTTAAAATATTATTGTATTTCGAAACAACAGCCTTATTTTTAACTTGTACTTCTATCATTTTATTTAGTTTTTTTACCTGCTTTAAAAAAACCAAAGTTTCTTTAAGTATGAATTTAGTAAGAATTATTGTTGGTATTTTTTTTCTACTACTTTTTAAAGAGGCTCATATTTTTAAAATGGATGATGATGCCACTAAAGTTGGTTTAAGTCTTTTGTTAGGTAATTTATTCTGTCTGATTGCCACTTTAGCCTTATTCATTCCTTTTTATTGCCGACTTAAAAAAGAAAATATTATTTTAGAAGATTAATTTTTGCAGTTTTTTTTCTTTTAAAACTTATTCAATTTTCAAAAGACTCTAATTATTAGGGTCTTTTTTTGCTTTAATTAAAAGTTGTATGTTAAAAAAATTACTCAGTCATTTTACTTTAGTTATGTTATCCTAAATTTTTAAAAAAATATTATTGCAAAATTTACTTTTACCGTCAATAATGTTTTTTGTTAACTAGTTAACTTTCTTTGGCTCACTGGTTTTGTGATATAATAATAGTTAGTTCATCAATATTTTCTTCTTTTTTGCTTTTTTTGCACTGGTACTTTTTGATTGACCGTCTTTTCGACCCCTTAACTTTAAAATTCTTTAACTAGGAGGTTAATTTGCGACATTATTTTTATAAATTGATTTTAAGTTATGATGGTACTCTTTATCATGGCTACCAAAAACAACCCAACACTAAGACCATTCAACAAACCTTAGAAGATACTTTAAAATTAATGACTAATTGCATAATTAATACAATTGCAGCTAGTAGAACCGATAAAGGAGTGCACGCCCAAGGTCAAACACTCCATTTTAAAACTCCTTTTTACATCATCGCTCAACAATTTAAAACAACTTTGAATCACCTTTTACCCCCAGATATTAGAGTCAAACAAATGCAAATAGTCCCTTCTACCTTTCATGCTCGTTATTTAGTCAAATCAAAAACCTATCATTATTTTTTTGCCAAAACACCCCTAAATGCTTTTAATTATCGTTTTCAAGTTTTTTATGCCAACCTTGATTTTGCTAAAATGAAACTAGCTCTCAGCTTGATTGTAGGTAAACATGATTTTACTTCTTTTACCAACGAAAAACAAAACAAAAAATTTATCAAAAATATTTTCCATGCTTTTTTCAAAGAAACTTCTCAACAATATATTTTAATCATCCATGCCGATGGTTTTCTAAGATATATGGTTCGTTTTTTGGTAGGAAGTTTAATTGAAATTGGCAAAAATAGACTGTCTTTAGAACTTTTCCAAGCTATGTTATGGCGTCAAACTAAGCAAAAAGCCACTTTTTTAGCGCCAGCTAAAGGTTTGCTTTTGAAAAAAATTTTTTATTGAACTTTTCTTAGTTTAGTTTTTGTCTTTATCAACATAAAAATTTTTAAGTTCAATTCATCAAAAAAAAGGAGAATTTATAATCATTATGTTTATTACTTTTGAAGGCGGCGAAGCGGCAGGAAAAACAACTTTAGCGCGCATTTTAGCTAAAAAATTAAAAAAAGACAATTATGAAGTACTTTTAACAAAACAACCAGGCGGGTACCCATCTTTTAGTTTCATCAGACAAACCCTTTTAAACCCTGAGATGCCAGCGATATCTTTACAAACCGAAGCTTTACTTTATGCAGCCGATCGGATCGAACATTTAAATCATATAATCCTTCCAGCTTTACAAAATAAAAATATCGTTATTTGTGATCGTTATGTTGATTCTTCTTTTGTTTATCAAGGATATGCCAGGCAATTAGGCAAAGATTATATCGCCCAAATTAATGATTTTGCTTTAAAACACCCCCCAAACATCACTTTTTATCTCGATTTAGATCCTGAGATTGCCAAAAGAAGATTAGCTTTTTTTCGTTCTGGTACACAAAATCGTCTTGATTTAGAAAAAGTGCAATTTCATCAAAAAATCCGCGAAGGTTATTTACAATTAGCTAAACAAGAGCCCAACCGCATTATCACTATTAACGCCGATGATTCTTTAGCTAAAATATCATTTGTGATTTATCGAAAAGTAAAAGCTTTATTATGTCGACTAAACCATTGTTAAAACAATTTTTAAAAATAATTTATAACAACAAATTATCTCATCTTTATTTAATCACTGGTCAAACACTAGCACAAAGAAAAGAATTTGTCTTTGAATTATCTTATCAAATTTTTAAATTTAAAGAACCCCAAAATGAGCATCTTTTTACCAAGCAAGCTTTAATCAAGGGCATAAATACTAATTTTTATTACCTAAACAAAGACAATCAGCTTTTAAAAAAAGAGCAAATATTACAATTACAAAAAGTTTTCCACCAAGCTCCTTTGTTTGGTCAAGAAAGAATTTATGTTATAGAAAAGATTGAAAAAACCACCTTGGCGGCTGCCAATTCTTTGCTTCATTTTTTAGAAAATGCTCCCAAACACACAATAGGTTTTTTGTTGACTAGTAATTTAGAACAAGTTTTGCCAACCATTGTCTCTCGTTGTCAAATTATTAACCTTAATAACTCTAAATTCGATTTGCTATTAGATGAAAAAAAAACAAGTGATTCTTTTGATTTGAGCCTCAGTGCTTTAATTAATCCCAATCCTAACCAACAAACACTTTTTATTGAAAGTCAATATTATCAACATTTTAAAAGTTTTTTTCTCTTTTTTATTAACAATTGGCAAGCGTCTGCAAGTTTAAAATTAGCTATTGTCACTTTTCCTTTTCCTCCTGCAATTATCAATATTTTCGCTGATTTTTTGACTGATTTTATCTCCGTTTTATTAAGATGGTTTTTAGATTTGATGTATGAAAAAAACAAATTACCTCTTTATTTTAGAAATCAAATCAACCTTAAAACCTCTTTTCAAACTTTGACTTTGCAACAAAACATCAATATTTTAGAAATCATCAAAAGATATCACCAAAAAATAAATCATGTAGTCAATCCGCAAAATATGTTATTTGCTTTGATGATCGAACTAGAAGAACAAAGGGGTTTTTAAATTTATACCCCCCAAACAATATTAATCCGTATTTGGACATAAGGTAAAAAAAAATATGTTATTTAAGCAAAAAAGTTTTTCCAACAATCAAGCCACTTTATATTTGGTAGCAACTCCAATTGGCAATTTAGAAGATATCACCTTTCGAGCAGTCAATATTTTAAAAAAAGTTGCTTTGATTTTAGCAGAAGATACCAGAACAGCTACAACACTTTTATCCAAATATCAAATTAAAGCCCCTTTGCTTTCTTATTATCAATATAACCAAAAAAGTAGATTATCTCAAATTTTAGAGTTCCTGTTGCAAGGTAAAAACTTAGCTTTAATCAGTGATGCTGGCACTCCTTTAATTAGTGATCCTGGTTTTGATTTGGTTGAAAAAATACAAAAAGCAGGCTTTAACGTAGTTGCCATCCCCGGAGCCTCAGCCTTTTTAACCGCCTTTGTCACCTCTAACTTACCCGCCCCTTTTATTTTTTTATCGTTTTTATCACGTTTTCGTCAAACTTTAGAAAAACAATTATTAAAATATAAATATGCCACCGAAACTTTGATCATTTATGAATCACCTCATCGTATCAAAAAAACTTTATCATTGATTTATCAAATTTTCGGCAACCGCAAAATCTCTTTAGCACGTGAATTGACTAAAAAATTTGAAACTATCATCAATTGTGATCTTGCATCAATCATACATGAAACTCTCAATCATAAAGGCGAATATGTTTTATTGGTGCAAGGGAATCCCAATCCTTATCAACATCTGCTTTTATTAAACATATCTGAACATGTCCTTTTTTATGTTAAATTAGGTTTAAGCCAAAAAGAGGCTTTATCAAAAGTTGCCAAAGACCGAAAAACGAATAAAAAAGAGATTTATCGCATTTATAATAATATTGAATCGACAAGTAAAATCAAACAATAAGTAAGATCATTTATTTTTTACAAGAAATAAAAAAATTAATATTTACTTAAAAATCCAAAGAAACAAGGTTATAATTTATGAAAATTTATTTTAAAAAAAATTATTCATCATCAATCGAAGCTGATACAGCTATCGTTTTACAAGTCCAAAATGTAAAAAATTCTTTCGGTTTAACAGAAGTTGATCCAAAAGGGATTGCTACAAAAAGTTATGTCAGAGAAAATTTTCAAGGAGCTTTTGGTTCACAAATAAAATTATTATATCCAGAAGGCTCTCCGGTCGCTTGTTTAAAAGTAATTGGCTTAGGGAAAAAAACCAACCTTAACGATGAAATTTTTTTAAAAGTTGGCGGTCTTTGTTTGTCTAATATCACCAAAACTTCTAAAATAATTGTTTTTATTGATGCTTCTGTTTCGCACATCATGCATTTTGTTTTAGGTATGTTATTAAAAAATTATTCTTTTAACCGTTATCACACCCGCAAAAATAATGCAAACTCAGCTAACTTAACAAAAACAGAAGTTACTTTTATCACTGAAAATGCCTATATTTGTCAACAAGAATTGCAACAAGTTACATCGCTTTGTCGAGGGGTGAATTTAACCAAAGAATTAGTCAATGAACCAGCTAACGTTTTAGGAACTTGTGAATTTGTAGAAAAAATTAAACAACTAAGACAGTTAGGTGTAGAAGTTGAAATCTTAGAAAAAGAAGCATTAGAACAATTAGGCGCAAATGCTTTATTAGGAGTAGCACAAGGTGCTGCCAGACCTCCTTATTTAGCAATTATGAAATGGCATGGAGACAAAGACGCAACCTTACAACCCATAGCTTTTGTTGGTAAAGGTGTTGTTTTTGACACTGGTGGAATTTCGATTAAACCTTCTTTAAATATGGAAAATATGAAATCTGATATGGCAGGCGCTGCTGCCGTTGTAGGTTTGATGCATACCTTAGCAGATAGAAAAGCCAAAGTTAATGTGGTCGGAGTAGTTGGTTTGGTTGAAAATATGCCAAGTTCTAATGCTTTACGTCCCGGCGATATTATTAAATCTATGTCTGGACAAACTATCGAAGTGATTAATACCGATGCCGAAGGAAGGTTAGTTTTAGCAGATGCTTTATGGTATTGCAAAACTCAACTAAAACCTAAATTTATGATCGATTTAGCGACTTTAACTGGGGCGATCGTAGTTTCTTTAGGTTCACAATATGCAGGTCTTTTTGCCAATGATGACCAATTAGCTCAACAGTTAATCCATTCAGGCCAAGCTACAGCAGAAAAGGTTTGGCAAATGCCTTTATCACAAGAATACGATCAATTAATCAATTCTCGCTTTGCTGATATGCGAAATTCTGTAAGCAATTATGGGGCAGGTTCAATTACTGCTGCCCAATTTTTAAAACGTTTTGTAGGCGAGGATATCCCTTGGGCACATATAGATATCGCTGGTGTTGCTGCGGGCAAAACATTTAATGAATTTAATACCTCTTGGGCATCAGGTTTTGGAGTGCGTCTTTTAAATCATTTAATACAAACTTATTACGAAAAAAATAAATGACTGTTGTTTTAAAATAGTTATAACATTAAGAAAGCATCTTTAGGGGGGTGTTATAAAAAAGTGTAAATGTTTTAGACGCATTTTTAACAGGCTATTTTTATTTTTTTATTTTTTTTAAACAAAAATTCAATAAGTTGGGGGTGAAAAAAAGATAAAACAATTATTACTTTCATATTATAAGGCACAATATTTCCTAAAAGGTTGCCAAATTTTTTTCATTTTTTACACAACTGTGTTAAAAAATTTTTGATAGAGTTTTGGATGATTGTTGAAAAATCATTTATTTAAAATGCATTTTTTTTCTTAAAAACACTAAAAAGACTAGTTGCAAAAACTAGCCTATTTAGGTATTAAAAATTAATTCATTTACACTTTTTTATAACAGTGCATTAGTGAAGTGCTTTTTGACAAATATACCACAATAACATTATTAAGGAGTTTCTATGAAATCCAAACCTAAATTTTATCTTTCTACCTCAATTGCTTATGCTTCCGGTATTCCTCATATCGGTAACGTTTATGAAGTTATTTTGACTGATGCGATTGCTCGTTTTAAACGTCTCGATGGTTATGATGTTTTTTTTCAAACCGGAACCGATGAACACGGACAAAAAATTGAACAAATGGCTCTCAAACAAGCCAAAAAACCGCAAGCATATGTCAACCATATTTCTTCCGAAATCAAAAGAATTTATGATTTAATGCAAGTTAGTTACGATTACTTTATTAAAACGACCGATAAGGCTCATCAAGCCTCAGTGCAAGCTATTTTTGATAAGTTGCATCAACAAGGAGATATTTATTTAGGACAATATCAAGGTTTATATTCAGTCGCCGAAGAAGCTTATATTTCAGAAAAAGATTTAGTTGATGGAAAAACTTTTAACGGCGAAACTCCCATTTTAATAACCGAAAAGACTTATTTTTTTAAACTATCCAAATATCAAAGTAAACTTTTAGACTATTTAGAAAGCAATCCTGATTTAATCAAACCAAAAACCCAAAGAAAAGAACTTTTAAACCTTTTAAAAGAACCTTTAGATGATTTATCTATTTCTAGAACTTCTTTTAAATGGGGTATTCCTGTTTCTTTTGAACCAAAACATGTTATTTATGTTTGGATTGATGCTTTAAGTAATTATTTGACGGGTTTAGGTTATCATCCGAATGAAACATCGCAACAATTTCTTCATTATTGGCCTTGCGATTTACATGTAATTGGCAAAGATATTTTAAGATTCCATCTTATTTATTGGCCTATTTTGTTAATGGCGCTTAAAATTAAATTACCTAAACAATTTTTAATTCACCCTTGGATTTTATTTGATAAAAATAAAATGTCAAAATCAAAAGGAAATGTTTTATATGTTGATGATTTACTAAAAATTTTTTCCGTTGATACTATTCGTTATTTTGTTTTACACGAAATCCCTTATGCAAATGATGGCAATATTACTTATGAATTGTTAGCAGAAAGACATAATAGTGATTTGGTCAACCTTTTTGGCAATTTAGTCCACCGTGTTTTTGGGATGTTAAAAAGTTATCGCAATTATCAATTAACTCAAGTTTTAGTCTCGCCCGAACAATTACAAGAATTTGATTTGTCGCAAAAATCATTGTCAGTATTACCTTTGATCCGTCAAAAAATCAAAGACTGTAAAATCGGTGAAGCTTTGGAAGAAATTATTCAATTAGTGCGATTTACTAATAAATATATTGATCTTATCGAACCTTGGAAATTGGTTAAAATACCAGAAAAACAAGCCTTTTTAGATTATGTCTTGTATTCTTTAACAGAAACATTAAGGTTTTTAGGTGTTTTATTAAAACCTTTTTTGCCTCAAACAGCCGAAAAAATTCTTTCTCAAATTAAAGCTCAAGATGTTACTTTTGAAAGTTTAAAAACTTTTGGTTTGCTACCGACTCAAAAATTAATGCCAAATGAAATGTTATTTCAACGTATAGATCTAGATTCTGTTTTTTAATTAAAATAATTTTTGTTTGTTTTCCTTGTAAAGTTTAGAAATAAAAAGAAAAAAAGCTAAATTGTTTATTTTTTTCATAAACAGTTTAGCTTTAATATTTTAAAACAATAAATTTAATTTTTTAAGCTTTTTATGAGATGTCTAAATTATCCATTTTATAGCATACTTTATAACGATTAATAAGATTTAAAATATATGCGATAAAAAACAAAATTGACGCTAAAAATACCCCTAAAAGAATATTTAGCCCAGCAGCTGATAAAATATCTTGTATTTTTGAAATATCTAAATTAGTTTTATCAATAATTTTTAAATCTATTTGAAGTTTTGAAATTAAAGAAAATAAGGGAAAAATTATAACAAGGAAAGAAACGAATCCTAAAACAAGGGTCCAAATAAAACGACTATAAAAATTATTAGGAATTACTTGTTGATCTTTTTCTAGCTTATCTAAAAATTGATACATTGATCCTTTATTGATAATATCTATAAAAAAACTTATGATATAACTTATAATACCAAGAATAACTAATAATCCAATAATTTGTGAATTAAAATTTTTTAAAAAAATAAAAATTATAAAACCTAATTTTAAAGAAATTGAAATAAACCATTTATTTAAAAAAACATTTATGATTTTGGTTATATAAATGATGAGCAATCTTTCCTGTTTTTTCAAAAATTTTGTATTCATTGAAAAAAAACAAGAGACAATAAATAATTGATAAATAAATACTAATTCTACTAATGAAACTTAAAACAAAAGTGATCCAAAAAAGAGTAACAAAATAACTTTTTTCTTTTTTTGGTGGTAAATTAGGATTAGAAAAATTTTGCATTTGCATTTAGATGCCTCTCTTTCAATAATTTCTATAAATTCTTAATAATTCTTAATATTACAATGAATAAAAAGTTATTATTCACAAAAAAAATTATATCATTTTTTTTAATAAAAAAATCGAAATTTAATGATAAAGATAAGCAAAAAGCAATTAAAAAGTATAATAAAAAAAATTCAAATAAATTATTTAAAAGACATACTCAAAGTTTTTAAATTAGAAAGATTTTTTTAAAAAAAGTTAAAAAATAATTTTTTTTGAAATATTTATTTTTTTTATAAATTAAGATGATGTTTACATGATATAATAACATTAATTAGTGTTTTTTTTAACTCTAATAAACTATAACAAATACAATCTAATTTTTTTATAGAAAAAATAAAATGTATGTTTTACAAAACCGTTAGCACAAAAAAAGAAAAAGGAGATATGGTTTGACAAAAGCCTTAGTTATCAGATTTTTAGCTGGTATTTATTACATCCAAGATTTAAAAACCCAAACCATTTTGGAAGCTAAAAAAAGAGGCACTTTAAAAAATGCTAATTTGAGTCAAAATAATCAGTCCAAAAATAATCGCCATGAGGAAAACATTAAAGTCGGTGATATTGTCGTTTATGAGTTTTGTCATGATAAGTATTTCATTCATACTATTTTACCACGCAAAAATAAATTAAAAAGGCCTAATATTGCAAACATCGACCAAGTATTGTTAGTTTTTTCTTTGGTTAAACCAAATTTTCAAACACTTTTATTAGATAAATTTTTATTGATTTTAGCCCAACAGCAATTAAATTTAATCTTGGTTTTTTCGAAAATCGATTTACTTGACAAAAACACTTTAACCCAAATCAAAAAACAAATTAATTATTATAATCAATTTTACCTTTGTTATTATGTCAATTCAAAGCAATTGATTGGTATTGATGTTTTAAAAAATATTTTTAAAAAAAAAATTACTGTTTTAGCAGGTCAAACAGGGGTCGGAAAATCAACTTTATTGAAGGCTTTAATCCCTGATGCTTATTTAAAAACCCAAGAAATTTCCGAAAGTCTAGGCAGAGGCAAACATACTACCAAAAATGCTCAATTATACCCTTTTAATCATGGGTTTATCGTTGATACTCCTGGATTTTCGAAATTAGATTTAAGTGGTTTTGTTTATCAAGATTTAAAAAATTTTTATTTTGATTTTGTTCCATATACTCAAAATTGTTTTTTTGGTAATAATTGCCTCCATTTGCAAGAAGAAAAATGCGGTGTTAAAACAGCCTTAGCAAATGGCAAAATCATGGCTTCACGATATACTAACTATCTTTATTTTGTAAATGAAATCAAAAAAAAAAGAAAAAGATGATCTTAAAACACTTCTCTTGCAATATTTTTATTAATTCTTTTGTTCTTTGAAGACATCTACAATAAATTCATCTTTTCATCCCTTATATTTATTAATTTTAAGGTTTGATCATAAAAACTACAAAAATTATTGCATGAAGTGTTAAATTTTAAAAGTAATAAATTACTGGTACAACCACATAAAGGAGAAACAACTATGAAAATAGGTATTATCGGTTTACCGAACGTCGGAAAATCAACTTTATTTAACGCTTTAACCAAACTACAAGTTTTAGAAGCTAATTACCCTTTCGCCACAATCGAACCAAACGTAGGAACAGTCGAGGTTATAGATCCACGTTTAAAAGTTTTATCCAAAATTTTTCATTCTAAAAAAACTATTGCCGCTTTAATAGAGTTCAGAGATATCGCTGGTTTAGTAGCTGGCGCTTCACAAGGTGAAGGACTAGGGAATCAATTCTTAAGTCATATTCGTCATGTCGATGCTATTTGTCATGTTGTAAAATGTTTTGAAGACCCCAATATCGCTCATGTTATGGATAAGAGCGATCCTTTGGAAGAAATTAAAATTATCGAAACCGAATTGGCTTTATCCGATTTAGAGCAAATTGAAAAGCGTTTACAAAAAATAGCTAAACAAAAAAAGAAAGGCGACAAAGATTTAATTATCGAACACGCTCTTTTGACTAAAATCAAAAATCACTTAACTAACGAAATAGCAGAAAAATTGGTTTTAAGTGATGAAGAGTTAAAAATGGTCAAAAACTTTAATTTATTATTTCTAAAACCCTCTCTTTATCTAGCTAACATTAAAGAACGTGATTTAATTAATATAAATGCTAACCCTTTTTTGCAAAAAGTCTTAGCTTATGCACAACAAAAAGGCAAAAAAGTAATTCCTCTATGTCTACAATTAGAAAAAGAATTATCTTTCTTAAAAACCCAAGATAAAGCGATTTTTTTGCAAGATTATGGCTTAACTCAAACAGCCTTTACTAGATTAATTCAAGAAAGTTATCAGCTTTTAGGTTTACAAACTTATTTTACCGCCGGCCCGCAAGAAGTCCATGCTTGGGCTTTTACAAAGGGTTTAAAAGCACCTGAATGTGCTAAAATTATTCACACCGATTTTCAAAAAGGTTTCATCAAAGCCGAAGTACTCGCTTATCAAGATTTAATTGAAGCTCAAACTTTCCAAAAAAGCAAAGAAAAAGGCAAAGTTAGAATCGAAGGCAAAGATTACTTTGTCCAAGATGGAGATATTATTACTTTTAGATTTAACGTTTAAATAACCTAACGATCGAAATAGAAGGAAATGAAATAAGAATATGCAAAATTATAAAAACACTTTATTAATGCCTAAAACTGATTTTCCAATGAAAGGTAATTTAGGCATCAAAGAAGTTGATATTCAAAACAAGTGGCAAAAACTTAATTTATACCAAAAAAAATTACAACAAAACCAAGGATTGCCTTCTTTTGTATTGCACGATGGACCTCCTTATGCTAACGGCAATATTCATATTGGGCATGCTTTAAATAAAATTTTAAAAGATTTTATTATTCGTTTCAAAAATATGACAGGCAAATATGCTCCTTATATTCCTGGTTGGGATACTCATGGTTTACCTATTGAAGCCGCAGTGCTTAAAAAATTAGACTCTAAAAAGCAAATGACCAGAAAAGAATTTTTGCAAAAATGCCAAACGTTTGCTTTAGAAAATGTGGAGAATCAAAAAAAACAATTCCAAAGATTAGGTATTTTAGGTGACTGGAATAATCCTTATTTAACTCTAAACCACAGTTTTGTTGCTGATCAAGTCCGTATTTTTGGCCAAATGCTTCAAAAAGGTTTAATTTTTAAAGCTTTAAAGCCAATTCATTGGTCTCCTACCTTACAATCAGCATTGGCAGAAGCTGAATTAGAATATCATAATCACATCTCGCCTTCTATTTATGTCGCTTTTCCGATAGAAAAATCTAATTTATTCAAAAATACTTCTTTAGTTATTTGGACAACCACTCCTTGGACTTTGCCGGCAAATATGGCAATAGCAGTTAATCCCAAACAAACATATCAATTAGTTGAAGTGGCAAAAAAAAGTTATTTAGTTGGCAAAAACACCTTAGCTAAGCTTCAACAAATCTTAGCTTGGGATAAAAACGAAACTAAAATTATTAAAACTTTCCAAGGGACAGATTTAGAACACCTGCAATACCGCAATCCTGTTGTTCCTAATGTAGGTCAAATCATTTTATCAGATCATGTTTTAGATAACGAAGGTACAGGTTTAGTTCACATTGCTCCCGGTCATGGCTTAGACGATTTTATTGCTGGGCAAAAATATAATTTAACAGTTGTTTGCAGTATCGATCAAAAAGGATCAATGACTCAATGTGCCGGCAAATATGAAGGCTTATTTTACACCAAAGCTAATGATGCTATTATCGCCGATTTGAAATTAAACTCCCATTTGTTAAAAGATGATGTAATCACGCACTCCTGCCCTCATGATTGGAGAACCAAAAAACCAGTCATTTCTTTGGCTCTTCCTCAATGGTTCGTTTCTATTAAAAAAATTAAAAAAACTTTATTGGAAGAAATCAAAAAAGTCAATTGGGTGCCTCAATGGGGTAAACTAAAAATGACTAATATGATTAAAGATCGTAAAGATTGGAATATTAGTCGTCAAAGAACTTGGGGAGTACCAATTCCTATTTTTTACTCCGAAAATAACCAGCCTATTTTAGATTTGCAATTAATCAATCATGTCGCTGATTTATTTGAAAAACATGGTATTGAAATTTGGTATGAGTGGGATTGTAAGCGACTTTTACCTCCTAATTATAACCACCCTGAAAGCCCAAATGGTATTTTTACAAAAGAACTTGATATTATGGATGTTTGGTTTGACTCAGGGACATCTTATAGCATTTTACCTCAAATTAAAGACGTTTATTTAGAAGGTACAGATCAATATCGAGGCTGGTTTAATTCTTCTTTAATTACTTCGGTTGCTGCCTTTCAAAAAGCCCCTTATAAAACAGTGATTACACATGGCTTTGTTTTTGATGGACAAGGTAAAAAAATGTCTAAATCTTTAGGTAATGTGATCGATCCTTTAGTAATTGCCTCCCAAAAAGGAGCCGATATTATTCGGTTGTGGGTTGCAAACACTAATTATAATTTGGATGTCCGAATTAATGCTTCTATTTTAAATCAAATCGAAGATATGTATCGTAAAATCAGAAATACCTTTCGTTTTATGCTTGGTAATTTAAATCTTTTTGATAAAAGTAAGCATTATCTTGCTTTTGAAAAACGAACCCCAATTCATCAAGCAGTGATAATGGATTTAGAAGAAGTGTTAAAACATGTAACACACGCTTATGAAACTTATAATTTTGAAGCCATTTTAAGACACTTATTCCCTTTTATCACCAATAAAATTAGTGCTTTTTACTTTGATTTTATCAAAGATATTTTATATATCGAAACACAAGATCATTTAGAAAGACGCATGATACAATCAACTATCTATGATTTGTTATTGGCGTTTTTACAAATTTTAACTCCCATTATTCCGCACACCACCTCAGAAGTTTATAGTTTTTGTTCTTTTTTTGACAAAGAAGATGTTTATTTAGAATCTATTCCGCAATTAAAAAATTATGACAACTCATCGATTTTATTAGAATATCATAATTTTTTATCTTTACGTAAAAATGTTTTGCAAGCTTTAGAGCAAGCTAGACAAAATAATATTATCAACGCTTCTTTGCAAGCCCACATCAACTTATCTTTAACTGAGGCACAAATGCATACTTTAGCTGTATTACAAATTAAAGAACAATTACATCAACTTTTTATTGTTTCAAAAGTGACCTTAACCCAAAAGGCAGTTTTTGCTGTAAAAGTAATAAAAACAGAAGGTTTTGCTTGTAAACGTTGCTGGAATGTAATAATTGATGAACAACAACAAAATCTATGTCCACGTTGTCAAAGAATTTTACAACAAAAAAAGGAAACTATTTTAATTTATGAAAAACAAGAAAAAACTTGAAATCAATTATAAGCAAGAAATTAAAAAATTATTAATTATTTTTGCTTGTTTAATTGGTTATGACTTAATTAGCATTTGGGCTTTTAATTGTACCGGATCAAAAGCATATGAAACTGATCTTTATCCTGGCGGCATTCATGGTTTAGGTGATTTAATTGGTAAAATTTTAAACAAGGCAAATTATTTAGCAAACGATAATATTACTACTTTTGCGATGATTTTTTATCTCATTATTAATGTTTTGCTTCTTGGGTTTATCGCTTTTCGTTATTTAGATTCTTATTTTACAATTACAACCGCTGCTGCTGCATTATTCTTGCCTTTGATGGGAGTTTTTTTGCAATGGCAAGTTAAAGAAGGATTTTTAAGTGAAACTGAACGTTTTTTTTACATTTTTAAAACAGAAAGTAATTTTTTAAGTGATTCACTAAGAGCAATTTTTGCTGGTTTATTTACCGGAGTTTTTAATGGAATTGTTATTAAAATTGGTTCTTCGACCGGCGGAATTGATATTGTAGGTAAATATTTATTGGTTTATAAAAGAAAAAATATTGCTTCAGTGATTCAAATTTTTAGTTATATAATTGTTTTTATTGGTATTTGCGCTAGTTTTTTTTACTTCAATTCGCTGCTATTAGATCAACTTTTACCAGGAATTTTTTGTGCTCTTTTAAGAATTCAATTAACTGTTTTTGTAATAGGTTTAATGAATCCTATCGACTCAAAAAATAAAAAATTATGTACTCAAATTCAGCCAAACTGATTTTTACTAGTTTGGTTTTTTTATTTCTAAAAATTAATATTTTTCAAAGTTTGTCAAAAAAAGCACAATATCTCATTCATTATATTGAGACAATAATTCTTGCGCTTTAACAATAATTTTTTAACTTATTACTTTTTTCTTAATTTAAATAAAAGGATTTTTAATGAATAATATATTTAGTCAACAAACACTTGACGAATTACAAGTGTTTTTGAAAACAGACCTTACCAAAGGACTAACCAATCAACAAGTGGCACAAAGATTATCAATTCATGGTTTTAACCAAATCAAATCACCAAACAAACCAACATTATTACAACAATTAAAAAAACAATTCCAAGATTTTTTAGTCATTGTTTTATTATTGGCAACAACTATTAATTTTTCGATTGGTATTTGGCAAGGACACAAAGAAGAAATTTTTGAAGGTTGTTTTATTTTAGTAATTGTTCTAAGTAATGCTTTTTTAAGCATCTATTATGAAAATAAAACCCAAAAGGTTTTATCGTTGATTGAAAAAATCACTGCCTTAAAAGTCAAAGTCATAAGACAAGGCAAACATTGTTTAATCTCTGTGACTCATTTAGTGCCAGGCGATCTTGTAATCTTAGAGGCAGGTGATGTGGTAGCAGCTGATATCAGATTAATTAAAACATGGAATTTATCTGTCGATGAATCACTTTTAACAGGTGAATCGCAAGCTGTTTTAAAAAATGCTCAACATATGACAAACAATAATTACCAAAAAAAAGCAGCTGCCTTAAATATAGTTTTTATGAATAGTATTATTTTGAAAGGAAGAGCCGAAGGGATAGTGGTTGCCACCGGAATGAATTCAGAAATTGGCAAAATTACTGCTTTTGTTTCTCAACCTTTGACCCAAAAAACTCCTCTAGAAAAAAAATTATCAAAATTAATCAAAACTCTAACTTTACTGATCGCCATTATTATTATTTTTAATGTCGCTTGGATGTTGTTAAAAAGTATTTGGCATAATTGCTTTAAATTAGTTAATGTGCAAAGCATTTTTTTAGATGCTATTGCTTTGGCTGTAGCTGCCATTCCTGAAGGATTGTTAATCATTATGACTTTAATTTTGGCTTTAGGGATGAAAAAATTAACCACTCATAAAGCGATTATCAAAAATTTAAAAACATTAGAAACCCTCGGGGCTATAAATGTTATTTGTACTGATAAAACTGGTACTTTAACACAAAATAAAATGACAGTTAAACAAATTATTTTGTCCGATGTATGTATCAAAGTTCCCTGCGTGCCAAAAGAAGCAGACACTCACCCAAACACCAGTTTAGAAAAATTACTCCTTTTTGGGGTTTTATGCAACGATGCTTTAATTAACCCTAGACAGTCAACGACAACACACAATAACACCAGTTTAGAAATCTTTGCTGATCCAACCGAAAAAGCCTTAATTGATTTAGCTTCACTATATCAAATGGATGTCCTAAAAAATAAACAAAAATATCTCCGCTTGCAAGAAATCCCTTTTGATGCAAAAAGAAAAATGATGACAACTTTTTGCCATGATCTAAAAAATAACATTGTTTATCAAATCACCAAAGGAGCTCCTGAAGTGATTTTACAAAGATGTAATCAAGTCGAATATCAAAAAAAAATTATTAGAAAAGATGAGCAAATTAATTATAAATTAAAGAATGCAATTAATCAATTAACAAAACAATCTCTAAGAGTGTTAGCTATATCTTATAATATTTGTCCTCCTGATTGGCAAAATAATTTATCAACAAGTGAACAAAATTTAATTTTTTTAGGAGCGGTAGCTATGGAAGATTCTATCCGAATAGATGCTCCTCAAGCAATTGAAAAATGCCAACAAGCTTGCGTCACTCCCATTATGATTACAGGCGACCACTTACAAACTGCCACTGTGATTGCTAAAAAATTAAATATTTTAACCAATTCAACCGATTTAGCTATCACAGGAACAACCTTAAATCAGATGTCAAACAAAGACTTTTTACAAAATTTAGAGCATATTAAAGTTTATGCCAGAACCAATCCTGAACACAAATTAAAAATAGTAAAAGCATGGCAACAAAAAGGATTTATCGTTGCTATGACAGGAGATGGAGTCAATGATGCTTTAAGCATTAAGCAAGCTGATGTTGGGATTGCGATGGGAATTACAGGCACTCACGTTGCCAAAATGGCAGCAGATATGATTTTGACAGATGATAATTTTTCGACCATTGTTACTTCCTTAGAAGAAGGACGCAATATTTTTTACAACATCAAAAAAAGTTTGGTTTTTCTTCTGAGTTGTAATGTGGGCGAAATTATGCTGATTTTGATTAGTAATTTTGTAGGAATCTTCTTTTTTGAAGATAATTTCAAAATTATAACAGCTTTTCAAATTTTGTGGGTTAATTTAGTTACCGATTCTTTAGTGGCTATGGCTTTAGGGTTAGAGCCGCAAGAAAAAAATTTAATGACAAAAATTCCTCGCTCCATGAATGAAAATTTATTACATTATCGCACTTATCAAAAAATTATAATTGAAGGAATAATGATTGCTAGTTTAACTTTTTTAGCTTCTTTGTTAGGATATCACTTACATCATGACAAAAACCCTCAAATCCAAAACCAATACGCTCAAACTTTTGCTTTTATGGTTTTAGCTTTATCGCAATTGATGCATGTGTGGAATTTACGTAGTTTTAAAACTTCTATTTTTAAATTAAAAATCAATCCTTTTTTAATCAAAGCTTTTTCCATCAGTCTTTTATTGCAATTAATGATTGTCACAATTACACCTATCAGAACATTATTTCAACTTATGCCCCTATCTTGCCTAGATTTTGCTATCATCTTCTTTTTTTCTTGCCTACCTATAATTTTGATAGAAACACAAAAGTTAATTTTAGGCACGCGTAAAGATCAATGATTAAATTATTTTTGGATGATAGCATGTTTAAATTTTGCCTTAATTGCAACATTTTATCTTTTTATACGTTGTTAAAACTTATATATGGTAAAATGATGACTGTGTCTTTTCAGTTAATCAATGCTATTTTTGCTTTTATTGTGGATTTTATGTAGATAAATTACACCTCAACAGCTAGAATTGTTATAAACGAGCCATACTGTGTTATCTATACTACAATCAGTCCCCACCCAAACATAGCGGGAAAGTTTCGAAACACACAGCTTTTTACAAACTTGGCAGACTTTCGTTTATCAACATTAAATCTTCAAAGTCTTTAAGGGTTATCAGAATCACTTTGTTTCATCCCCCAAATTGCAGTTTTTTATTTTGAAACCCATTTTGTAGATCTACTTTGCTGCTTTTTGCACTATCGTCTCTTTGTTGCATCTAGGTTTGTTGAAGATATCAGCATCCATTATCTATTTTGTTTGTTAGTAATTCGCTGACTTCTTTTTGTTCTATAAAGATTGTTAACCTTTCATCCTGAAAAGTTGATTATCTTTATTGTTTCAAATAAGGTTTTACTTCTCCGACTACTAAATAACTTCTTTATTTTTAAGTGATAAAGCTTTTAATATTTTTCTTAAGACTAACATTTCATCAAGAAAATAGAGATTTATTTGATAAAATAGCATATATTCTTTGAAAAAACAATTAAAAGATAAAGACAATTGATAAATTAGTTTTAAATTTAATTTCACACAAAATATTGAATTATTTTTTGAATACTTAAAAAGAGATAGTTTTTTTATTTTTATCAGATAAATTAAATTTAATAAAAAAACTAAAAAGAAACAAAAATATTATTAAATTAAATTTTTGCAAGCGTTAAACTTGTTTTTTTGATGTATAATTATAAGTTATAGTGTTATATAAAAAAGTGTAAATGTTTTAGACGCATTTTTAATAGACTATTTTTTTGTTTTTATTTATTTGAAACAAAATTTCAATAAGTTAGGGCAAAAAAAGATAAAACAATTATTACTTTCATATTATAAGGCACAATATTTCCTAAAAGATTGCCAAATTTTTTTCATTTTTTTTACACAACTGTGTCAAAAAAAATCTGATAGAGTTTTGGATGATTATTGAAAAAATTATTCATTTAAAAATCATCTTTTCTTAAAAACAAAAAAAAGACTAGTTGCAAAAACTAGCCTATTTAGGTATTAAAAATGAATTTATTTACAATTTTTTATAACAGAGCACACATACTACAAACTGGGTAATAAAATAACTAAACATTTTGAAGATTTAATGTTAATAAACAAAAGTTTGTAGAGATTGTAAAAAACGTAGTACTTCGAAACTTGCTCGCTACGTTTTGATGGGAGCAAATCGTAGTATAGACAAAAAGATGAACCCAAACCTGTTAAGGCGCGATTCATCTATCCGCACAAAAGACTAACTAAAAAGTTAGCCTTTTAATTAAAAAATTACCAAAATCAGTATTGATACGCTATTAATTTCACTTCTTAATCAGCAAAGATTTAATAAAGGAACTGACTTGAAAACAATCATCTAAAATACAAAAAATAAAAGGCAGATAGCCCACTAAAACAGTAAAAGTAACAAAATAGACTACATTAGAAACATTATCAGGATTTTTTTCTAAAAGTATTTGCCAAAAATTATATTTTCCATTCATAATTCCGCTTTTGCCTTTCTAATTTGATGATTTCAAACTTGCATAATGATTACTAAAAAAACCTTTTTTAAGTCTTCTAAAAGCTATTTTATAGCTCAAAATAACTAATAAAAAGAACATCAAAAAAAGCACTTTTAAAATAAATTTCACGATTGTACTTATACTTAGACTTATACCATTGTCTTTTAACATAAATCATACCCCTTTTTAAATTTTTTTAGGTAAATATACGTTTGAAGATTAAAAAAATATAATGAAATACTTTCAAAACAAAAAAGAAAATTGAAGCAACAAAAGGATAACACAACAAACACAACCATAAAGTAAACACTTTAGAGACAATGTCTTGATGTTCTTCTAATAAAATATGATTCCAAAAATATTGTCTGAAAAAAGTATTAATTTTTTCCAAACCAGGTATTTTATAAACGTAATAGAAAAAATATTTATCAAACCGCTCAACTATTATTCTTATATTAATAAAAAAATTTTCTAAAATCATTCCATTATCCTACCTAAAAATAATTTTTATCAATATTTATTATTTTATATTTTAAATTAATCCATTCGAAAGATATTAGCAAATTAATCCATTTTTTTAGATATTTTTCTAACTTCTTCGATAGTTATTTTACGATTATTAAAATTATCATCTATATTCATAATAAATTCTAATACTTCTTTTGAAGTTGTATTATTTTTAAAAAACTTGGGCGCCATACACAAACAACACAAAATACTAGTAATAGCTGTTGCTCCAAACAAATAAAAACATGCATCATATTTAACTACTTTATTATATTTTGTAAAAGCAGCCAACCCGAATAAAATTGTCAAAACCAAAAGCAATGCAACCACTTGTTTAAGACTAATTTTATTTTCACTAACTAATTTTTTTGAATTTAAATTATTATTTTGTTCTATTTTTTATATCCTTATATTAATTTTTTTAAATATTGAAATCATAAAAATTATATTTAGTTTTTTTAACTATAAATTAATTTAAACCTAAATTAAAAGTTTTTCACTTCTTTGATACTACCATTTTTGTTATAAATTATTTGTTTAATCGGTATTTCATTTTTAAATTCAATAACAAAATTTATATTTCCGTTAGAATAGTAAATTGTTTCTCTAACTTTATAACTTTCTTTATCTAAACTACAACAATCCTTATATTCGGTATATTTAATCTTGTTGCCGGTTTCAGGATTAAAATCAAGCACTTTTGCTAATGCTCCTGTGCTATAATATTGTATTATTTTTACAAGCCTTCTTTGTTCATCATATTTTTTTTCTTTATTAAAAAATAATTTACTTAAAAAACCCATATTTTAATTCTTTCTTTTTATTATTATCTTATTACTTTGGTGCAATTTTTATTATATTTTTGAATAATAAATCGTTAAATATTTATTTAAACTTAATATCTTGGTGGATATTGTAACGGATATGGATTTTGTGGTGGATACGGAGGTGCTTGTGTAAAGACAAATTTTGGCTCTTTTTTACCTGAAAAACAAATATAACCAGGAACAAAAATACAAGCTAAAAAAGAAATTATTAAATAGATGGTATTTTTTTTAAAAAATTGTACACGAAGCTCGTGTTCTTTTATAACAGCATCTATAAGAAATTTTTCATCATAAACACGATTACTTATTTGATTCTGCACTTCAGTTACTACTTTTTCGTATAATTTAGACATTTCAGGAGTTGAATTACAAATACACACAACCACAACAAGCCATATTATCAAAAACAATAAACTTAAAAAAATAAAACTTATCACACGTCCAATAGAAAACTGCATAATATTCTAATACTCCTCTTTAAATGTATACTATAATAATTTAAACTAAAAAGAAAACTTTTTTGAGATTGTATTTTAGGTTTTTGTTTTAACACAAAAATAAACATTTTAGTGGCTTTGCCACCCATTTTTCCCAATTGTTTTCAAGCACAACCAAAGGTCAAACTTCACATTTTCCGCCTTGAAAATAAACACCTAACAGCCCTTTTGGTGGGCCTTTAATAGGTTAAATAATTGGAATTGCAACTATAAGGTTGTGTTTTTTTTAATCGAAACCCTTTTTTTATTTTTTGAGTTGATAGGGTTCATTAAATCTATTACCAAAACAGTTAATTGAATTCTTAAAAGAGCATAAAAAATTCCTTGTAAAGGCGAATAAATGTCTTTTGATGGCGAGAAGTAAAAACTAGCACAAATACCAATAAAAACAAGTATATAACTAAAAATTTGAATCACTGAAGCAATATTTTTTCTTTTATAAACCAATAAATATTTACCTACAATATCAATTCCGCCGGTCGAAGAACCAATTTTAATAACAATTCCATTAAAAACTCCGGTAAATAAACCAGCAAAAATTGCTCTTAGTGAATCACTTAAAAAATTACTTTCTGTTTTAAAAATGTAAAAAAAACGTTCAGTTTCACTTAAAAATCCTTCTTTAACTTGCCATTGCAAAAAAACTCCCATCAAAGGCAAGAATAATGCAGCAGCAGCGGTTGTAATTGTAAAATAAGAATCTAAATAACGAAAAGCGATAAACCCAAGAAGCAAAACATTAATAATGAGATAAAAAATCATCGCAAAAGTAGTAATATTATCGTTTGCTAAATAATTTGCCTTGTTTAAAATTTTACCAATTAAATCACCTAAACCATGAATGCCGCCAGGATAAAGATCAGTTTCATATGCTTTTGATCCGGTACAATTAAAAGCCCAAATGCTAATTAAGTCATAACCAATTAAACAAGCAAAAATAATTAATAATTTTTTAATTTCTTGCTTATAATTGATTTCAAGTTTTTTCTTGTTTTTCATAAATTAAAATAGTTTCCTTTTTTTGTTGTAAAATTCTTTGACAACGTGGACATAGATTTTGTTGTTGTTCATCAATTATTACATTCCAGCAACGTTTACAAGCAAAACCTTCTGTTTTTATTACTTTTACAGCAAAAACTGCCTTTTGGGTTAAGGTCACTTTTGAAACAATAAAAAGTTGATGTAATTGTTCTTTAATTTGTAATACAGCTAAAGTATGCATTTGTGCCTCAGTTAAAGATAAGTTGATGTGGGCTTGCAAAGAAGCGTTGATAATATTATTTTGTCTAGCTTGCTCTAAAGCTTGCAAAACATTTTTACGTAAAGATAAAAAATTATGATATTCTAATAAAATCGATGAGTTGTCATAATTTTTTAATTGCGGAATAGATTCTAAATAAACATCTTCTTTGTCAAAAAAAGAACAAAAACTATAAACTTCTGAGGTGGTGTGCGGAATAATGGGAGTTAAAATTTGTAAAAACGCCAATAACAAATCATAGATAGTTGATTGTATCATGCGTCTTTCTAAATGATCTTGTGTTTCGATATATAAAATATCTTTGATAAAATCAAAGTAAAAAGCACTAATTTTATTGGTGATAAAAGGGAATAAGTGTCTTAAAATGGCTTCAAAATTATAAGTTTCATAAGCGTGTGTTACATGTTTTAACACTTCTTCTAAATCCATTATCACTGCTTGATGAATTGGGGTTCGTTTTTCAAAAGCAAGATAATGCTTACTTTTATCAAAAAGATTTAAATTACCAAGCATAAAACGAAAGGTATTTCTGATTTTACGATACATATCTTCGATTTGATTTAAAATAGAAGCATTAATTCGGACATCCAAATTATAATTAGTGTTTGCAACCCACAACCGAATAATATCGGCTCCTTTTTGGGAGGCAATTACTAAAGGATCGATCACATTACCTAAAGATTTAGACATTTTTTTACCTTGTCCATCAAAAACAAAGCCATGTGTAATCACTGTTTTATAAGGGGCTTTTTGAAAGGCAGCAACCGAAGTAATTAAAGAAGAATTAAACCAGCCTCGATATTGATCTGTACCTTCTAAATAAACGTCTTTAATTTGAGGTAAAATGCTATAAGATGTCCCTGAGTCAAACCAAACATCCATAATATCAAGTTCTTTTGTAAAAATACCATTTGGGCTTTCAGGGTGGTTATAATTAGGAGGTAAAAGTCGCTTACAATCCCACTCATACCAAATTTCAATACCATGTTTTTCAAATAAATCAGCGACATGATTGATTAATTGCAAATCTAAAATAGGCTGGTTATTTTCGGAGTAAAAAATAGGAATTGGCGCTCCCCAAGTTCTTTGACGACTAATATTCCAATCTTTACGATCTTTAATCATATTAGTCATTTTTAGTTTACCCCATAATGTTTCTTGAAAAAATTTTTCCATAAGTTGCATTCCAACATTATCAAAAATTATTTTTTGAATTTCTATAACATTTTATTTTTTTAATTTTTTTTAATCTTAATCAAGTTTGTGTTTTTTTAAATGTGCATTTATCAACTAAAGACTCATAATAAGCAACTAATTTTTATTTATTAAAACACACAATAAAGCATCTTCTATTTTATTAGAATGTACTTGTATTTCATTAAGATAGTTTTTAGTATTCGTTTTTTTATCTATCATTTTATTTTTATCGTTTGAACGTCATTGTATTTTTATCAGTCTACTTATTATACATATTTTTTATCAATTAAATGAATTTTATCAAGAACATGAATTTTTAATTGTTTTAAAAACCCATCATATTTTCCTTCTTCAAAAAATATTCCAAAAAAATCTTGTGAATTTTTCTCATAAAGGGTTTTCGTTAAGTTAGAAAAGTTTTCTCTTTTTGCCTTGTCAGTTTTTAAATATTCTTCAATTGTAGATATTTCTAAGATATCATGCCGCATCAATGGTATAAATATTTCTTTTTTTAAAGAATTTTTCATTTCTTCAATTTCTCTTTTAGAAAAGTCTATTAATTTTCTCAACCATTCTTTAATACATTCAATATCTATTATTTTCTTTAATACTTCTGTTTTTCTAATTCTATCAAATATTTCTCCTTCTTTTTTTTGTCGTAGTTTCATTACTTGCTCTGGATCTTCTTGAGAACCAACTGATTTATTAATTTTAGCAATTAAGTTTTCAAAAGCTTTTATAATGTTATCTAAATTAATAATTTCTACAATAATAAGTTCTCCTTTCGGTGTTGCTAGTTGATTTAAATCCAAACATAATCTTTTATAATTTTGAAATTCTTCGTTGTCAATATTACTTTTTCTGTATGCAATTTGCATTTCTCTAATCATTTCAGGAATTTCTTTTTTTAATTCTTCTCTTTGCTTTGAAACATAGTTTTTGAAATAAGAGAAAAAAAAGACTAGTGATGATATTATAAAACTTACAAACGGAAGCAGAAAAAGAAAAATAAATTTAATTATTAAATGTGATTCAAATTTTTGAACAAAAGACAATATACCAAATCCTAAAAATTGTAATCCAAAAGATATTAATGCAACTAGTAGCCAAATTACATATCTTTTAAACCTTTTATTTTTTTGGAATTCCGATTTAATTTTTTGGAATTCCGATTTAAAATTTGTAGACACCATTATCTCCCTTCTTTATTAATTTTTATTTGCAATATTTTTGAAAGTTTTAGTAATATTAAAAATAATAATAAAAACCATATATAACAAAAAAAACCATCTATAAAACAAAATACAAAAACCAAAAGATTTAAAAGCATCATCATAACGAACTGTTTTAAACAAGAAATCAAAAAAAATAGAATTAGAAATTAGTGTGTTTCCCTCAGTATTTTTTGTAGTAGATATTAAAATGTTTATGGTTTCATTACATAAAAAAACTGTTAAAAAAAATAATAATGGGGTAATAAAAAAATTTAACAACAATAATTTAACTAAATGATGAATCTTGTTTTCATTTGAGTCTTGAGAAGGTGTTTTAGCGACAGTAGCTTTTTTACGAACGGTAGTTGTAGTAGAAGTACCACGAACAGGCATTGAATGCTCCTTTATATTTTTGAATTTTTTTTAATAAAAATCGATCCTAAAACAAATAAGATGGCAAGAAATTAATTTAATAAAGAAAATACCACTAGAAACATTTTTGGCAATCTTTTTTTGTTTAATAAGAAATTCCACCTCCCATCTTTTTAGTTAATCTCAAAAAATAATAGTAATTTTAAAAAATAAAACTACTATTTATTAATTATTATACATCAAAAAATATAAAATAGCAACTTTTATGCTCAAATATTTACTTTATTAAGTCTTTTTGGATGTAATAAACTAATTAGAATCAAATCACTAAGATAAATTATTACTTCAAATGATAAAGAAACATACCAAAAAGGAAATAAAATAATTAAAAAGATAAAAAAAGGGTTGTGTTTTTGCGCTTTTCAAAGTATAATATTAAAGATACAGTAAAAAATTATGAAATATTATGAAATGTTGAAATCAAAAAAACTATTATAAAAAAAGTGCAATTATTTTACCAATTTCTAAATTGTTTTATAAATTAAAAATAACTAATATTTTTTAGTAAATATCGATTAATAGAAAAATATAAAAAATATTTATTTATGGTTTTAGACCAAAAATTGGTTCAAAATGTAGGTTTATTGGAGAAAAAATATTTCTTCAAATAACTCTTTAATTCTCAAGAAAACGTTTTAAAAACAAATTAAAAATAATTGTTTAGATAATTATTCTTTCTTGTTTGAAAATTCTTGACAAATTACTAATAAAATCTAACCAATCTTATCTGGCGATTAAAAGTTCTTAAAATAACTTTTAAGTGTTTTTTCGCAAAACATTTTATATTTTTACTTGTATAAATTATATGATTTTTAAAAAATCAAAAAAAGAAAGAAATGAGGAAATTATGAATACTTTATTTGAACAATTACCTATTTTGGAACAAACCAAAAAAGCTTTAAGAGAACTTAATTTTATCGAAGCAACCCCGATCCAAGCCTTAGTGATTCCAGAAATTATTCAAGGACGTGACGTCATTGGACAAGCCCAAACAGGAACCGGGAAAACGTTTGCTTTTGGAATCCCCATTATTGAAAAAATCGATCATAAACTAGCTAAAACTCAAAGTTTAATTTTATGTCCGACTCGTGAATTAACTTTACAAGTATACGAAGAATTAAAAAAATTGCTCCGTTTTTATCCAGAAATTAGAATTGCTGTTGTCTTTGGGGGCGAATCTTACACTAAACAATTCAGAGCCTTAGAAAATAGACCACATTTAATCATTGCTACTCCCGGAAGAGCAATTGATCATATAGAAAGAGGCAAAATTGATTTATCTGCTTTAAAAATTTTAACTTTAGATGAAGCTGATGAAATGTTAAAAATGGGCTTTCAAGAAGCTTTAGAAACCATTTTAAAACAAATTCCTGCAGAAAGACAAACAGTTTTATTTTCCGCTACTTTACCGCCTTTTATCAAAAAAATAGCTAGTAAATATCAAAAAGACACTAAAATTTTAAAAGTTCCTGTTCAAAATATTGCTGTTAACGCGATTGAACAATTTTATTTCTTAGTAAAGGAAGTTGACAAAAATAAATTATTAGTCCGCTTATTAGATTTAAAAAAAGATCATTCTGCTATTTTATTTGCTAATACTAAAAAAGATGTTGATGAAATCACTGCTTATTTGCAAGACAAAGGCTTTTTAGCAGATGCTGTGCACGGAGATTTAAAACAAAACCAAAGACAATATGTGATGAATAACTTCCGCAAAGGCAAAATTCAAATTTTAATTGCAACTGATGTGGCCGCTAGAGGAATAGATATTTCTGATATTAAAATGGTTATTAACTATGATTTGCCTCACGAAGATGAAGTTTATGTGCACAGAATCGGAAGAACTGGACGCGCTGGCAAAAAAGGTTTAGCTTATAGCTTGATCAGCCCTAGAAAAATGAGTCAACTAAAAAAATTAGAATATTATTTGAAAGAAAAAATTAATTTGCTAGATATCCCTTCTGTAGATGGCATTAAAAAACAAATTTTAAAAAATTTTGAAAAAAAAATCTTAGATATCGTTGAAAAAAATACTCAAGAAAGCATTAATTATCCTATTATCGAAGAATTATTGCAAAAATTTTCTGCTGAACAAATTATTCAAGGGTTATTAACACATATTTCACCAAAAGAAAGAAATTATTCTGATATTTTTCCACCAAGAGTAAGTTTTAGCAATAACTCTTTTGTTCCTAGAAGATTTGGAGAAAGTCGTTTCTACGAACCACGTTTTAGTAATTCCCGCTTTCATGATTCTAAAGCGAGCTCTTATAGTAGAAGTGATTTTGTTGAAGTTGTAATCAATCTTGGCAAAAAAGACAACATTAACCCACCAGCATTAATTAAACTGTTAAAAGAAGAATTCCAAATTTATAGTAAAAATATTGGCAATATTAAGCATTTAACTCATGAAACTATTTTTGAAGTGGCAAGTCGTTTTTTGTATCAATTCAAAAATAAATCTAATGTTCGTTTCCAAAACAAAACTGTAATCATCAATAAAAAAGATTAAAACCGTTAAACCCAAAACTAGCTTATATATTATAAGTTGGTTTTTTTTATTTTAAATTATATTTTTGTCCAAAAACAAAAAAGACTAACTTTCAAAAAGTTAGTCTTTTTACATATATTGATGATTATTTTAATTCTAAATAACGTTTTTCTTCAATTTCTTTTTTTTCTTTTTTAGTAATAGCTAATTTTAATAACCCTTCTTCTAAAGTTCCTTTAACATCTTCTAAAGTAAAACCTTCTCCTAAATAAAAATTACGTCTAAAAAGTCCTTGTAATCGTTCTTTTCTTAAAAAATTATTTTCTTTTTCTTCGTTTTCTTGAGCGGTTTTAGCTTCAACTATTAAATAGCCTTTTTGTAAAGCAACTTTAACATCTTCTTTTTTAAAACCTGGTAATTCAATAGTTATTAAATATTGATTGTCTTTTTCTTGCACATCAGTTTTCATAATAGATTTAGTTTCAAAAAATAAATCATCAAATAAATCTTTTTCTTGATTAATTAAATTAAATAACATTCTTATACACTCCTTTATTATACTTTGAAATAAAAAATTTCTAAAAACATTTTATTTTACTAAACTTAAAGATTTTCTTTAAGCTCAATCTTATTTTAACAAAAAAAATTGGCACTGTCAACTATTGAGTGCTATTTTTTATAAGATCATTAAATAAGATTTTAAGGTAAAATATTAATGAAAGAAAATATTAAAAAACAAAAAAGTTTTTATTATGTTCAAAAATAAAAAGAAAAGAGTATAAATTTAATTGAAAAGAATTAGTTATTATCGCAAATTTATTCTTTTTTTTGGTATTTGTGTTTTTTTTGCCATCGGTTTGATTCAATTACAAAATTATCAACAAAAAACTCATACTCACCACAACGTTTTGCCAATTAAAAATCTCGGAAGCACTTTAAACGATGTTCAAGAAAAAGAAGAAGCAATTAACCAACAAACAAATACTTTTGAGCGAAACAAAAGAAAAGCAAAAAAAGAGTTACAACTCCAGCAACAAAAAAAATCAGACCAAATTACACAAAGCAAAAAACAGTTATGTCTTTTGCAAACATCTGAGCATAAAAAAGCTTTAGGAGTTATTATCGGAAAACAAAAAATACCTAACAATACTAAAAAAAAATATTGGATTTTAACCCCTAAAACAAACACATCAACCCAAAATAATGACATTATGATTAAAACATCAAATAACTATGAAAAAGGGGTAATAATTCAAAATCTTGATTTAAAAGAATTTGATATTATTGAATTTAAGTCAAAAGCTGATTATCAAACTATTTCTTTAAATGACAAAACCAGCAATCAATATTATCAAGGACAAATTTTGTATTCTTTTGCCATCTTGCAATCAGAAGAAATAGCTTTTCAAGAAAGCTATATTAGTGAAAATGTTTCCTTGGATAATCAAAACAATCAAATACCTGTTTCTAGTCGCGCCAACTCCTTCAATCAACAAACTATTTTTTTTACCGAAAAAGGTCAGGTAGTCGGTTTTTTAATTCCTGCTCAAAATAAAAATGAAAAAGGGATTAAATATGTGAAAATGATTCATCCTTTAACTATTACTTCCGGCTTAGAACCAGTAATTCAAACTCAAAAAGTTTCGATCACCGAAGATGCAGAAGATAAGCAAGATTTTAAAACATTAATCAAAAACTTAAATCAAATAACAGTCTTAGTAGATACTGGTTATAGTTTAGGTACCGGCATTATTATCCAAAAAGAAAAAAACCAATATTATGTTTTGACTAATCGTCATGTAATAAAAACTTACTTTTCTAAATCACAAATTGAACCAAATACCAAATCAATCGCCCTAGAAAACAAAGCAATAGGGATGAACGCCATCAAAGCTCAACTTTATGCCTTTATTGATAATGATCGCGAATATGATGATATCGCTATTTTAACTTTTCAAATTAATGAAGAAATAAATACACAAGCCATCGATCAAAGCATTCAGAAATATGTGAATTTTGAGAACAATAAAAAAGAAATACCTATTACACAAGGAAATATAGTGTATGCTTTAGGTTGTCAAAAAGGGTTGCAAGAAACAAGACAAACTGTTTCTTTTATTGAATGGTATTTCAATTTGCCTCTTACACAACGTCCTCAATATAAAAAAAACTTATTCAAACAAGGGATTATTTCTTATTTTAACGAAAGAGAAATTAATTCTGATATGACTTTAGACCCAGGTAATAGCGGTGGTCCTCTTTTTGATGCACAAGGACAACTAATCGGAATGAATAAAAGCTATTATAAAGACGTGCGGATATCTCAATCTATTAATATCAATTACATCAAAAAACAATTTTATGCTATATTAGAAGAAAAACAAAAAGAATCTTTTCCATATCGTCGTTTGATTGCTCTTAATTCGCCCGAACAAGACAATTTTATTACTAAAACCAAAATTACAAGTTTGCAAGAAGCACTATCAACATCACAAACAAAAGAAGACATAAACATTCAAATCACTTTAGAAGATCTCTTTCTTTCAGGAAAAAAACCAATTATCTTTAAAAGAGGGACACAAGAAAACAAACTTTTAACCATCCAACTGCACGGATTAGAATCGTTGCAATTTGTCACTTGTAATTTTGACAATTATGATCGCTTAGAAATAAGTTGGGAATATGATAAAAAAACAGAAATTTATGCGTTAACTAGTCAACTTTTTGCCAAAAAAGACCCCCATAAAACAACTTATTCAGAAACTATTAATATCAAAAAAGAAAATATTAGTAAATTGTTTTTCCTGTTTAAGATCCAAGATTTTTCTTATGTTAACTTTTTAACCAAGCAAGAAAAAGTTTTAGAACAAAAAAACATAAAATTAACTGACAAAAAAGACATTAATGCTGTTATTAAGCAAGAAATCTTACAAACTTTAGTTTTGTGTCAAAGCGATCAAACAACAAATTTAGGAGTTATAATTGATAAAACTCGACAAGATGAAAATCGTTTTTTATATACCGTACTATTGCAACAAAATAACGATGATTTTACTAACTTTATCGATAATATCGTTAGTTCAAAAATCAAAATCACCATTAAAACTCCTTATGGTTTGCAAGATGAAAAAGGCACTTATCAATATGTCACAACCCCCCTTAACCTCTTTAACCAAATTACTTTTATTTCTGACAAAGATTATCAAGTAGCACAACAAAGATTAAATGCTGACCTTTTGTTAGGAGAAACTCTTTATTTAATTAGCGATTGTAATGATGTTTCTGATCAAGCCTTGACTCCGCATATTTTTCAAAGTCATCTCGCAAATGAAATGAACGCAGAACAACATAAAATCATGGTAGATACCACCTTTTTAAAAGAAAGTTTAGACCCTTATTCAAATCCACATTATAATAATTGGTTTATTTTTAACTCACAAGGAGAATTGATTAATGTTTGTTCCAAGCGAGATATTATGAATTTTTGCCCACAAGAATTTCCTTTCATCATTTTTCCCAAAATAGACATTATCCCTAATCAGTTTTTTAAGATTTATCTAGTTAAAATTTATCTTTTTGGATTTTGGACTTTGATATGTGTCATAATTTTCCTTATTATCGATTATCAAAACCTTAAAAAAGGTCAATATTATTTGTAAATAATTTAACTATAAAAATAAAGCCCCCCAACTATTGAAAAGGGGGGTTTTGTTTATTTAAAAAGGATAATAAAATCTGCCATGAATGTTTAGCAAATAAATACTTAGTAATAACAAAGTTAATCCTAAGATGAGAGTTAAAGAATCACCAAAACGAAAAAATGTTTGATAATACCAAGTTCTTTTTTTGTTTTTACCAAAACGTCTTAATTCTAAAGCATTAGCAATAGTATCAATTTTTTCTAAATTTAAAAAAATCAAAGGCACAATCACTTGAGCTATTTTTTTGATTTTTTGGCACATTTTAACTATAAAATTCTTTTTTTTAAGACTCGTCAAAACGCGTGCTTGTTGGAATGCCTTAATATTGTTAAAATCCATTTGTATTTCAGGAATATAACGAATAGTCAAAGCTAAAGCATAACTGATTTTATAACTAACACCCCATTTATTTAAACTAGATGCTAATTCACTAGGATTAGTAGTTAAAATAAAAATTAAAAACAAAGGAATAATGCAAAAATACTTTAAAATTAAATTTAATTGATAAAAGAGTTGTTCTCTAGTGATAATAATAATGGAACTTTTAAAAAGAGGAGTGTAAGAATTATATAAAACAGCACCATGTTTTGGAAAAAAGAAAAAAATAATAAAATTATTAATTAATAAATAAAAGAAGAAACCTTTTAAAACCCCAGAAACTTGATTCCATTTAATTTGAGAAAAGAAAAGCAAAAGCAAAGATAAAAAAGCAATTAATAATAAAAACCAAACATGATAAACTACCATACAGGCAATGGAGGTCAAAAGCAAAAAAAATAATTTTGTTGCACCTTGGATTTGATGAATAAAAGTAGTTTGCTTTTGAGAGCCAAAAATAAAATTTTGATTCATTTGAAACAATGCTCCTTATTAAATTCTATTATCCATCGGATAAAATTAATTTTTTGCAGTGATTTTAAGTGAGTTTGATTAATCATAGTAACAAGACTAAGTGCTTTTAATTCGGCTTTTTGCATCAATAAATTATCGGTTAAAATCGAGACTGGATCACCTTGGGCAATAATTTTTCCTTGTGATAAAACTAATGTTTTTGGAGTGTATTTCAAAATTAATGAAGTATCGTGAGTGATGATAACTACAGTTGTCCCTGTTTGATTTAATTTTTGTAAAAATAACATTACTTTAGTATAATGATAAAAATCTTGTCCTGCGGTTGGATCATCTAAAATAATGATTTGTGGTTGCAACACTAAAACAGAAGCAATGGCAAGTCTTTTTTTTTGTCCAAAACTAAGGGCATAGACAGTCCAATCAGCTAAAGCAGTTAAACTACAAATTTCTAAAATTGGCATAATCCGTTTAGTTATTTCTAAATGCGAAAGTTTTTGCCAACGTAAACCTAAAGCCACTTCTTCAAAAACAGTTTTTTGGGAAAGCATATGATGTGGGTTTTGGGTAACAAAAGCAACTTGAGGGGTTAATTTATCTGATAATGATTTGTTAACATGTTTTTCTGGCCATTTGATGATCCCTTTTTGAGGAGTTAATAAGCCAGCTATAATTTTTCCTAAAGTTGATTTACCCGAACCGTTTGCACCAATAATACTAACCATCTGCCCCGCGGACAAAGTTAAAGAAAGATCATCTAAAAGATGGTGGTTGTAGTTAGAATAGGGGTTTTGATATACAATATTTCTTAATTCCAATAATTTGGGTTGCTCTTCTAAAAAAGGCGTTTTAATAGATGGTGTTTTTAATGGTAAATTAGCAAAGGGCTCTAATTCTTTGGTCAAATATTTGCTCGAAATTTGCTCTAAATTTAATAAATGGTCAATAGTTGATAAATTATTAATATTAGCACATCTTAAAGCATTAATATAAGTTGGTTCTTGTATGCCTTGTTGAATTAATGTTTTAGTCGTAATAATTTGTTCACCAGTCATATCAGCAATTATTCTGCCCTTATCAAAAACTATTACCCGGTCAAAAGAATCATCTAATATATCGTCTAAATGATGTTCAATCATTAAAATGGTGTTTTTGTTTTCTTGATGCAATTGTTTAATTAAGGTCATAATGTGGCTACGTATTTTAGGATCTAGATTAGATAAAGATTCATCAAATAACAAAATAGAAGGGTTATAAATCAAAACACCAGCCATGGCTACTAATTGCTTAATGCCTTCTGATAATGATTGTGGCCTGTCTGCTAAAAATGTCTCTAAATTTAATTTTTTTGCCCATTGGTTAACTTGTTGATGTATTTCTGAAGACAAGATAGCATCATTTTCTAAAGCAAAAGCAATATCTTCTGCAACAGTTGCTCCCACAAATTGATTATCTGTATCTTGCATGACAGTAGCAACTTCCAAAGATAAATCAAAAATACTCGTTTTTACTAAATTCTTATTTGCAATTGTTGCACTTCCTGTAATTTTGCCAGGATAACTATGTGGAATTAAGCCGTTGATGCATTTGAGAAAAGTTGATTTACCGCTACCATTTTTGCCAATAATTAAAACTTTTTGCCCTTCGTAAATAGTAATATTAAGATTAGTTAAGGTAGTTGTTTTTTGACTATAATATTGAAAACTAAAATCTTGAAAAATAATTAATGGTTTTTTCATAAATTCCCTTTTTTTATATGTTTTAAAACATTAACAAAAATTAATTAATAAATAACACAAATTAATTTTTCGTATTATTTTTTTGTCATTAGTTTTGATTAACAAAAAAATTATGAGCTTAAAGTTTCTTTTTTGGCATAATTATTAGAATACTTAAACATTAACAAAACACCAAAAAAACTATAAGAAATAACATTAGAAATAGCAACTAAAAAACCTTGCAAAAAAACTAACTCTTTAGGTTGTGCATAAATCCATAAATCAGAAATAGGAGCAATGAAACCAAAAAGCAAAAAATTAACAAATGCTTGATATAACCAAAAAGCAAAAATTTTTTTACGATTAAAAATTTGGTATTTTAAATTAATTGTTTTTTGAGTCAAACCATAAAGAAAACCAAGAATGCCAGAAAAAATAACCCAATTAAAATAAACATTACCAAAAAGCAAAAAATCTTTAATAATATGACCTAAAAAACCCACATAAAAACCAACTATAGGACCAAATAAAACCGATATAAAAGCTAAAAAAGGCGAAGAAGTTTCTAAAACGACATTAGGTCCTAAAGGAATGGAAGCAAAACAACTTAAAATCACATAAACAGCAGCACCAATAGCAATAGTAACAGTTTGTTTAACAGAAATAGTTTTTTTCATTTTTTTCTTTTTCTTAATTTATTAAGATTTTGTCTTTTCTAATAATTTTTGATATTGTTGAAGATAAGATTGATATTTATTTTTTTCAATAGCAATTTTTTGCAGTGAAGCTTTAGTTAAAAATAATGGATTGTTTAAAATAGTTTCACTTCTTTTAATTTCTGCTAAAAGAATGTTTTTTTGTTTTAAAAAATTAGAATCTAATTTATTTTTTTGATTTTTATTTAAATTTTGCAAGACTTTTTGATCAATATAAAGATTTATTTTTTTGCCTATAAATAAAATTGTTTTACAAGTATTTGTTACTTTATCAGTTATATTAAAACAATTAGCTTTCAACATTTTTTTTAACACAATGTCTAAATCAAGCCATTTTTTCTTTTTGTCAGAAGCTACTTCTAGCTCAACGTCTAATAAAGTTTGATTATCTAATTTGTATTCATTTCTAAAATGACGCATTTTGACAATTAAGCTTTTTAATTCTTCAAATTCTTGCAAATCTTGTATATTTAAATAATTAATTTCTGATAATAAAGTTTGAGTTATATTTTTTTTGTTATCAAAGATTTGATATAAAGTATCAGTGACAAAAGGAATAAAAGGGTGAAGTAGTTGTAAAATATATTTTATCACATAAATTAAAAATTTTTGTGTATTTTGTTGTTTAGAGTCCTTATTTAAATCATATTTCGCAATTTCTAAATGCCAATTGGCAAAATCTTCCCAAACAAAATGATATAAAATTTGCCCAATTTCTTTTAATTCGTATTTGGGATATAAATTATTAATTTTTGTCATAACCGCAGATAATTGAGTTAAAAGAGCTGCTTGATGCAAGGATAACTTATCAACATTAAAATTAGTTTCTAATGTATTAGTGTTTAGTTTAATAAAACGGCTAATATTCCATAATTTATTAATAAAATTCCAAGCCGCTTTGACTTTACTTTCATCATAAAATAAATCAAATCCAGGAGCGGCACTAGTAGTTAAAAACCAACGCAAAGAATCGCAGCCGAATTGATCAATCACATCCAAAGGATCAACACCGTTACCTTTTGATTTAGACATTTTTTGTCCTTGACTATCTCTAACTAGGCCATGCAATAAGACGTCTTTAAAAGGATCTTTTTGAGTTAATAAAACACTTTGAAAAACCATTTTTGAAACCCAAAACGTTAAAATATCATACCCTGTCACTAACACATCAACCGGAAAACGTTTGTGAAAAAAAGGAGTTTCGTTTGGCCAACCTAAAGTACTAAAAGGCCATAAAGCTGAAGAAAACCAAGTGTCTAATACATCACTATCAGGGCTCCAACCTGCTCCAGGACTATTAATTTGGACTTTGATTTCTTTTCCTTTATACCAAACAGGAATGGAATGACCCCACCATAACTGACGCGAAATACACCAATCTTCAATGTTTTTTAACCAATTATTAAAAATATTTAAAAAACGTTGAGGATAAAAATTTATTTTATTACTTTTTAAAGCTTCCTGAGCAATATCTTTAGTTTTTAAAAACCATTGTAAAGAAAGTTTTGGCTCAATAATTGCTCCTGATATGCTAGAATAACCTATTTGATGTAAGTGATTTTTGATTTTGGTAATAATTTGTTTTTGTTTTAAATCATGGATTAGATTTTGACGGCAAACAAAACGATTTAACCCTTGGTATTGTTGGGCTAATTCGTTCATAGTGCCATCTTCTTTCATACAAAGTAAAGATAATAATTGATGTCTTTGTCCCACTTCAAAGTCATTTGCATCATGTCCCGGAGTAACTTTGACAACACCAGTGCCAAATTGAGGGTCTACGTAAGCATCACTGATAATAGGAATTTGAATGTTAGTTTCAGGAATAAACACTTTTTTTCCGATAAAAGTTTGATAACGTTTATCATCTGGATGCACCATTAAAGCTTGGTCAGCAAACATCGTTTCAGGTCTGGTAGTGGCAACTTCTAAAAAATTATTTTTTTGATCTTGTAAAAATGAATCCAAAGAAGGAACTAAAAAATATTTTAAATAATATAATTTGCCTTCTGTTTCTTGATAATTGACCTCTACATTAGACAAAGCTGTCTTAGTTTCTGGATCCCAATTAATAATTTTATAATCACGATAAATAAGTCCTTGATGATATAACTTAATAAAAACATCTTGAACTGTTTTGCTTAAATCAGAATCAAGGGTAAATTTTTCAAAATTATAATCTAAATGTAATCCTAAAGCTTGCCACTGATCTCTAATATTTTTAGCATATTTTTCTTTCCATTGCCAAGCATATTTTAAAAAAGTGTCTTTATCTAAATTATTATTTAAAAGCCCTTCTTGTTTTAAGTGTTCTTTGACTTTATTTTGGGTAGCAATACCTGCATGATCCATGCCCGGCAAAAAAAGAACATCAAAACCTTGCATTTTTTTAAAACGTATAATAATATCTTGAATGGTGTTATTCCAAGCGTGTCCTAAATGCAGTTTTCCTGTAACATTGGGTGGCGGAATAACAACAGTAAAGGTTTTAGGATTGTTGTTGTTCACAGATGAAAAATATTTTTTTTTTAACCACGTTTGATACTTTTGTTTTTCAACTTCTTTAAAATCATATTTCTTTTGCATAAAAATTATCCCTTGTTTTAGTTGTTTTATTTAAAAATATTTTATTTTGTTTTATTTTAGTAAATAATTACAATGATAACCATATTTACTAAAAACGATCAATTAGAATCAGTGTCTTTTTTCATTAAAAAAGCAAGAAAATTTTTTAAATCTTGCATCCCTTCTTGTTTGATTGAAGATACTAAAAAAAAATGCTTGATATGAGAAAAATGGTGCATTAATTTCTTTAATTGTGCCTGTTGTAAAGTTTTTTTGACTTTATTTTTTTTAACAAAAATTAAAATAACTTCAAACTTAGCTTCTAAAAGGGATTGATGAATACTATCGTCTTCTTTGGTAGCGCCCACTTTAAAATCAATCAATTGAAAAATAGCTTTTAAATTGTTACTATTTTCCAAAAAAGCTACAATCATGGGTAATAATCGCTGTTGAATGGTTTTACTAGCTTTGGTATAACCATAACCTGGTGTATCAATTAAATAAAATTCATTGTTAATATTATAATAATTCAAAGTAAGAGTTTTGCCTGGTGTTTGAGAGGTTTTAGCCAATTTTTTTCTTTGTGTTAAAGCGTTAATAAAAGTGCTTTTGCCAACATTGCTTCTGCCCATCAAAATGATTTCAGGATAGCTTTCTAAAGGAGCATCTTTGATGTCAGTAATACTGCGAATAAAAGTGGCTTTTTTAATCATATTGTTGCTTCCTTTTGGTTGATAAAATGGTTTTTTATTTATCAACTTATTTTAATACTTTATGTTTTTGTTATCTTATTTGATAAAATAATTAATAGATAATAACTTGAGAAAAGAGGTTTATTAAATGTTAGATCAGAAAATATATTTGATTTTAGGAAAACAAAGGTTTTTTTTAGAAAAAAAAATAAAAAAATTAATTAATGATAGTCAAAAAAAATCTTACGATGTTATTTATTATCAAATGAAAAAAGATCTTTACTCAAATTTAGCCAAAGAATTGCAAACCTCTTCTTTGATTAGTTCAACAATGCATAAAATCATCGTTGTAGATTATAGTGAGATATTGTTGCAAGCCAAAAGTGAAGAAATAGCGTTTTTAAAATCTTATTTTCAAAAGCCTCATCCAGAAATTTCTTTATATTTTTTTGCAGAAAAAAACTTTTACAACGCTCAAACTAACAAATTATTTCAAAAATATTGTCATTGCCAAACCATAGCTTTTTTAGAAAAAAAAGATTTTTTTGATTATGTTCTAAAAAAATTTGAAAAAGATGGCTTTCAAATTGAAAAAAAAGCTATTTTATATTTAATCAAACAAACAGGCTATAATCTTTATTTTTTAGAACAAGAAATACAAAAATTAAAATTATGTCAATTAGAAGACAAAACAATAACTTATCAATTGGTCAAAAAATTAAGTGTTTTTAACAAAGAAGATAATATTTTTACTTTGATTCATTTTTTTTTAAATAACGATCGAATTGAAACTTATGAATTATACCAAAAATTAAAAGCACAAAAAGTCAGTGATTTTCAAATCATGTATCAATTAATTAACCAAATCAAAGATTTATTATTGGTTAAAGATATTACAAATGCAACCAACAACCAAACAAAATTAGCCCAAATTTTAAAATGTTCCCCTGCCAAAGCGTTTATTTTAAACAAAGAAGCTAAAACTTTACAAGCGCATCAAGATTTAAAAAATTGTTTTTTAGCTTTAATCGAATTAGAATATCAAGCCAAAACAGGAGTTATCAACTTAAATATCGGTTTAGAATTGTTTTTTTTAGGAAAAAATAACATTTTACAAGATCAAAATCTATTATAATCAAGATTGGATAATTTTTTGAACTTCAGCTTGAGTGATTGTTCCTTGCCTTAAAATAACTAATTTAGAATTGGTAGCATCTACAATGGTAGAAGATACTGTAGAAATTAAACAGTCATTAGGATAAATCAATTTCACTTTTTGATGATATATTTGATAAATTGTATTGTAATCGTTTAAAGGAGGCTTTCCGTTAATATTTACAGAAGTAGTTTGTAAAGGGCCATATTTATTTAAAAGTTTCAAAGCTAAAGGATGTTTAGGGATTCTTATGCCTAAACTTATCTTACCTGTTTTTTGAAAATAACTAGTTGTAGTTTTCAAAATCAAAGTCAAAGGACCAGGCCAAAAAAATGAAGCTAATTTATAGATAGTTTTGTTAAATTCTACCAACAATTTAGCTTGCTCTAAATTTGCACACAAAACTACAATCGCTTTATTGTGAGGTCTTTTTTTGATTTGATAAATCAATTGCAAACCAACTTCATCATATATTGGCACCCCCATGCCATAAACTGTATCTGTGGGAAAAATAATGATGTTGTTTGAGTTAGTTTTTAATGCCCATTCTTTATTCATATTGAGTTAATTTTTCTTTTTGAGCGGCATCATTTAAAGGTTCAATCAATAAATCTAATTTACCTTCCATGATGATATCTAATTTTTGCAAGGTCAAGCCAATACGATGATCTGTTATTCGGTTTTGAGGATAATTATAAGTTCTAATTTTTTCACTCCGGTCGCCTGTGCCGATCAAAGATTTACGATGTTTGGTTTGTTCTGCTTGTTGGGCAGATAGTATTTGATTATAAATACGGGATTTAAGCAAGGTGAAAGCTTTTTCTTTGTTTTCGTGTTGACTCTTTCCTTCTTGGCAGGCAACACTAACACCTGAAGGTAAATGAGAAAGCCTAACGGCTGATTTGGTGGTATTAACGGATTGTCCGCCTGGTCCGCTCGAATTAAAAGTATCAACTCTGATATCGTTCCAATCAATTTTAATTTCTAGTTCTTCGGCTTCAGGAATAACTAAAACAATCGCAGTTGAAGTATGAATGCGTCCTTGCACTTCAGTAACAGGCACTCGTTGGACTCGATGAACTCCTGATTCGTATTTTAAAAAAGAATAAATATTTTGACCAGAAATTAATAATTCGACCGAAGATATCCCCCCTTTAACGCTGGGATGTAAATTAAGGATTTCTACTTTCCATTTTTTACTTTCGGCGTATTTAACATAAGTTCTTAGCAAATCAGCAGCAAAAAGATTAGCTTCGTTGCCTCCCACAGCGCCTTTGATTTCCAAAATCACGTTTTTTTTATCTCGCGAATCTTGTGGAAGCAATAAAATACGCAATTGATCCCAAATATCTTTTTTTTGGCAAACAAGGAGATCTTTTTCTTGTTGAACTAACTCTAACATTTCTTTATCATCTGTTTGATTTTGGTTTAAAACAACTTCTATTTGTGTTAATTGTTTTTCTACAACTAAATATTTCCGATAAAGATCTACAATTGGTTCTAATTTGCTTAAATTTTTTAAAATTTCAATTTTATTAGCAACACTTTGATTTTGTAACAAAAGAGATTGCCAGGTTTCATATTTTTGATAAATGGTCTTTAATCTTGTTAGCATATTGTATCTTTACCTCTTTTTGAACCAAATTTTAATATATTTAAATAATAATTAATTTTCGCTAACATAAGGTTCGATTTCTGAAAAATACATAAAATCGAAGTTTAGATGAAACTCACGAATGCCAATTGCACCTTGACGATTTTTGGCGATAATCACTTGAGTTTTACCTGGGCTTGTTTTTTTGTCTTTTTGATAATAATCTTCTCGATATAAAAACATCACAATATCGGCATCTTGCTCGATTGAACCAGAATCTCTTAAATCTGCTAAAATAGGTCTTTTATCTTCTCTTTTTTCGACATCCCTTGATAATTGTGACAAAGCAATCACAGGTATTTTTAATTCACGCGCCATTTGTTTTAAACTTTGAGAAATTTCTGCCACTTCTTCTTGACGGTTATTTTTTTTAGTTTTTCTAATTAACTGTAAATAATCAATCATGACAATATCTAGTTTGTTTTGGCTTTTTAATTTGCGACATTTAGCTTTGATATCTAAAATATTAACTGCAGCTGAATCATCAAAATAAATATTTAATGAATTCATTTTATCAATAGCCATCTCTAAAAGCATTTTTTCTTCTTTATCTACGCCACTTAATTGAATTTTTTTATGTTCAATCTTAGCAACAGAACTTAACATTCGCATCGCTAATTGTTCGTTGGACATCTCCAAACTAAAAATAGCAATATGAGGATTGTTTGGATTATAATTAGCATTGGCGACATTTAAAGCTAAATTAAGCATAAAAGTACTTTTCCCCATTGAAGGACGAGCTGCTATAATGATAAATTCTTCGGGTTTAAAACCTAAAGTGATATTGTTAAGGTTGGCAAAGCCAGTTGAAAGGCCTACTAAATATTTTTTCCGTTGAGCTTGGATGTTTTTGGTTTTGATTTCTTTTAATAAATTTTTTAATTCTAATAATTCATTAGTTTTTTTTCTTTGAGTTAAATTAAAGATTTTTTCTTCGGCTTCATCTAAATAGCTTTGGACATCGATATCTTCATAACCTTTTTCAATCAAATAAGCTGAAGCTTCAATGATTTCTCTTTTGAGGGCGTTTTCTTTAATTAAATCAATATATGTTTCTAAATATTGACTAGAAGGCGTCATTTCGACTAATTCAATTAAATAATCGATATTGCCAACTTTACCTAATAATTGTTCGTTTTCTAAAACAGAACCAACAGAAGAATAGTCAATTTTGTGTTCACTTTCATGCAATTTTTGCATCGCTTTAAAAATATATTGATGTTTGATATCATAAAAAGCAAATTCATTAATCATATCAAGAGTAAAAGCAATTTTTTCTGGGTTTAACAATAAAACCCCGATTAAAGCACGTTCGGCTTCGGGACTAAAAGGTTTATTTTTACGATATTGACTCATTTAGTTTTTCTTTCAACCACATTAAGAAAAAAAGTAGCTTTGATTTTTTCTGTCAAAACCACATCCACAGGATAAATGCCGATAGAAGTAATCTCGTTTTCTAAAGTGATTTTTTTGCGATCAATGGTAATATGATGAACTTTTTTAAATTCATCTGCAATTTGTTTTAAAGTGATTTTACCATAAATTTTTCCTTTAGGCCCTAATTGAATATCTAAAGAAATATTTTTATTATCGATTTCAGTTTTTAACTTATGCATTAAAAGTTCATAATTATGTTGTTTTTCTTGTTCTAAAATTTGATTTTGTTTAATTTGGGATAAGTTTTTTTTATCCGCTAAAAGGGCTTTGTGGCTTTGAATTAAAAAATTACCATAACCATTATTAACTTTAATAATATCGTGTTTTTTACCTTTATTTGGGATATCAGTTAATAAAATAATTTCCATATTCTCCTCACCTGTTTCATATTCTAATTTTAAAAAATGTTTTAAATTATCAATCACTATTTGAATATCAGTTCCTTCGATTTGGGTAGCAGCGCTATTTAAATGACCGCCACCTTCCATTTGTTCCATAATAGTTTGGACATTAATTTGATTATAAGAACGAGCACTAATAGCTATTTTGTTATCAGCAATTTTGGCAATCATAAAAGCTGCATCAATATCGTTAATATTTAAAACATTTTCTGCTACTTGAGCCAAAAAAGAACGATTATCATAAATTTTATCACTTTTAATGATAGCAAAACGTTCCATAAAAATTTCCATCTTCGACACTAATTCATTAATTTCTAACACATTAGAAAAATTTTTACGCAACCAACTTTTAACTTCAACAGCATCAGCTTCCCAATCTTTTAATTTAGAAGCCACTTCAAAAGTACGCGAACTAGTGCGATAAACAAAAGCGTTAGTGTCAATTAAAATACCAGCATACATAATGCTAGCCTCAAAGGGAGTAATTTTTACTTCTTGTTCTAAAAAACCCATGATTTCAACTAATAATTCGACCGTAGAAGAGGCAGAAGATTCAACATAAGAAAAAATGGAAGCAATTATTTCTTCGGTCGCACGATGATGATCAATAATAATAACATTAGTAGTTAAAGATAATAATTCCGGACTATTAACCATATCTTTAGTTTGGGTGTCAACAACTACAATAACATCACTAGGATTAATCATTTTAGCGGCTGTTTGAGTGGTAATAATATTAATAGAAGAATTTTTTTCTTGTTCAAGTAATTGTTTGTAAACCGGAATCAAACTTTTATCTAATTTTTCTTCATCTATGATAATATAATGGTTAGCATCTGGTTTAAGACAAGCAGCTATTTTATTAAAAGCAATCATAGAACCTAAAGAATCAAGGTCAGTGTATTGATGACCCATGATAAAACAATGAGAATGATTTTTGATTAGATCAACTAAAGATTGAGCATTAACTCGCACACTTACTTTTGACTGCTTACTTAAAGAAGCACTTTTGGCACCAAAATACTTAATTTTTTCGTTTTCAATATTAACTACAACCTGATCCCCGCCTCTTTTTTGGGCTAATTCAATTGCATTTTGACTATAAATTGATAGTTTATCATAAGAGATGTTCCAACAAGCAATTCCCATTGAAAGAGTGACTTTTAATTGGTATTTGTGAGAGATATTTCTGACCGTATCTAAAATACTAAACTTATTTTCTAACATTTTATCTAAATTTTGACGATTCAAAAGCAATAAAAAACGATCATCAACTAACTGTTTTAAATAACCTTCATAAGGTTCGATAAAATCAGATAAAGCACTTAAATATTCGCCTTGAATTTGAGATTGATCTGATAAATCATAACGAATTAATGACTCTTCTAAATTATCAAAAGTAATCATAGCTAACGCCAAAGCTTTTTCGGAAAATAATTGCTTAATTGCTTCTTTTTCGGTTGCATCAAATAAATAAAAAACATTTAATTCTTTGTTGTAAAAGCATTCAAATTTTTTTTGTTCTAAAGCAATAATGGTTTTTTCATCTTGGGTTTCTGTCAACAACAACATTGATTCATTGATTTTTCCCAAAGGAGTATTAATTTCGGGATGTTTCAAAATAAAGTTAGCATAAGGATTTAACCATTGAATTTCTTTAGTATTTACATCAATTAAAACAATTCCAATCGGCAGTTCGTTTAAAACTTCTTCACCAACTTGACTAACGTGAAAAGATAATTTGGACCATAAAGCTAATTTTTCTTTAAAACGCTTAATTTGATTATTTTTTTTAAGATGTAGCAAAAAACTAATAATAAAAGCTACTAAAGTGATTTTGCCGAAAAAACGAAAGATAAAAAAAATAAGTCTATTTTTGAGAGTACCATTATTATCTTCTGGCAAGGCTCGATTTTCTGCGGGATTAGTTAAATCTTCAATTGATGTTATAATTTTTTGTATGTGCCAAAAATCATAACAAAAACCTAGAAAAAAGAAAACAATAATCGAAATAATGATGATCCATTTTATATTATGTTTGTTTTTAAGAAACATAAACATTCTTTCCTTCGTTGATATTATTTAATTGATCTTTGCAAGATTCAATTATTTTTGAAAAAAGGTTTTAAAATACCCAACCAATATTAATAAAAAAAACAGGATCGCACCTGTTTTATTGTTGGATAAAAGGAATTAAAGCCATATGACGAGCTCTTTTGATAGCAATTGCTAAAGGACGTTGCCATTTAGCTGAAGTATTAGTGATTCGGCGGGAAATAATTTTTCCACGATCAGTAATAAATCTTTGCAAAAGTTCGATGTCTTTAAAATCAATTTTAGTAAATTTATTTTCTGTAAAATAACAAACTTTGCGATGTTTTTTGAAAGTATTTCTTTTAATATTTTTCATTTTTTTCTCCTCCTGATTTTAAAAAGGACTATTATCTAGTGTTTCTTCTTGGTGAAATTGATTATGTGATGACGTTTCGTCATATTCTGAACTAGTGCTTTTTTTTGATTCTAAAAAGTGAATGTTAGTGCAACTAATTTCTGTTGACCAGTTAGTTTTGCCATCTTTTTCCCATTTTTCAACACGCACACTGCCTTCAACCCCTAACAAACTACCTTTAGAAATATATCGGCTTAAATTTTCTGCTTGTTTACGCCAAACAACGCAATTAATGAAATCAGTTTTTTTGTTTTCATCTTGACTACTAAAAGACCTATTGACAGCCAAAGTAAATTTAACGTAATTATTGTCGCCGTGATAAGATTTTAATTCGGGATCTTTGGTGATTCTTCCAACCAAAATAACTTTATTAATCATATTAATGATGTATCTCCTTTAATGTTATTATTTGATATTTACTCTTTAATTATGATAAAACGAATAATTTCTTCAGTAATTTTAATGATACGATTAAATTCTAACACTGATTCATTGTTGGTTTGTGTTCTAAACCAACGATAATAACCTTTATTGTGATTATTAATTGGATAAGCCAAATCTTTTAAGCCAATATCTTTTTTTTCTAAAATTTGACTCGGATTTTGTGTAAAAACATTTTCTAAATGATCACTAATTTTTTTGACATCGTTACTGTCTAAATTAGGTCTTAAAATATACATAATTTCGTATTTTTTCATATTTTTCTCCTCGTGGCCTACGCGGTCTTTGATTTATAACAAAGACAAGGAATAAGCATTTATTTATAATTTTAACTTTTTATAAGACATTAATATTATAACAAATTTTTTAATTTAAAATTGTTTTTATTTATTAAATGTGTAAAAATCTTTAAAATAGTTTTACCAAAAATAGCTTGATTGAAATGAGCAACTGACTTTAAGGCTGCACGGGATAGTGTTTGGCAATAATTCGGATGGTTGTATAAATGAATTAGTTTGGTAATTAATTCTTGTTGATTGTGATAAAAAAGTCCATTTTGACCGTCTTGAATCACTCCTGTCAAACAAACATCATAACGAACTAAAACAGGTAATCCAGCCGATAAAGCCTCGATATAAGTGAGTCCTTGGGTTTCAAACAAAGAAGCGTTAAGAAAAACATCACCTAATTGGTAATATAAACCTAACCTATCATAATGAATAAAACCTAAAAAAATTACTTTATCAGTTAATTTTAATTTAGCAACTTGTTTTTTTAAATTTTGTTGGTCTGGTCCATCGCCAATAATCAAAAATTTACTTTGTTGATGATGTTGATTAAAAAGAGCGAAAGCTTTGATTAAATAATTAATTTCTTTTTCTGCAGAAACCCTACCAACATAAAGACAGACAAAATAATCTTTGAGGTTTAATTCGTTTTTAAGGTTATCAACATCTTGAAAAGAATGTTTTTGGGGGTAAAAATGATCTAAATTAAGCCCAGTAGGAACAATTTCATAATGAAGCTTGTTGGCTTTAATTTCAATTTGATAGCGTTTGTCTACAAAATCTAGCGCTTTTTGGGTTGGAAAAATAACAAAATCAGCATTAATGAGACATCTTTTTACAATTCTATCAGCATATCTGATCATTAAAGGACGAAAAGTTTTAATAAACAAAGAGTTATTGGTTTGAAAAAAAGAAACATACATGGTATGCATAGTATAAACTAAAGGTAAATTTAATTGCTGTTTAGCATAAATACCTAATAAACCTAAACCAAACTCGGTATGGATATGGATGATATCTAAATTGAGGGCTTTAATTTTGGGTAAATGACTTTTATATTTTAAAATCCAACGATAATTTTTAAAAACTTTAAAGGGCAAAGGAACTCCTTTAAATCTAATAACATAAGGATCTTTTTCTTCTTTGATGTGGGGAGAATTGGTAGTGATGATATACACTTCGTGTCCTAAATTTTGTAAAACAGTTCTTAAAGAATCAACTGACACCACCACTCCACTGATTAAAGGACGATAAGCGTCTGTAAAAATGCCTATTCTCAACTAAAAAACCCCCTTTTTGTATACATTAATTGAAATTTAGAATGATTTTTTTTATTCACAAAAATAGTTATTTTAAGACCCCCAAAAAGGCCTAAATATCACGTTATCTAACTAATATCGAGCGCCAATAAACTCTGTTTGTATGGATATAGTCAGTTAGTTATTCGAAAGAATAACAAATTACAGCAACTCATAAAAGCTATTAAAGCAAAGTAGTTAATTAAAAAACGCAACTAAATGTCCCATAAATAACTTGCAACACCTAAAAGGACAAAAAAGCAGATGTAATAACGTCGTAGCTTATCGGGTAAAACTACCAAAAAACCCGAAAGAAAAGCGTCTAACAAAATTGTAGTTTTGTCTTAGTTAGTTTATCAATTATTAGCAGAAACCTAAAATCTTGGCGAGCATCAAAAAAACAAGAAAAACTCAAACACTCCCAACAAACACCTATATATCAAAGACATCATAAAAAAACATAAACAGTCAGTTTGGCTAAAAGACAAGGTAAATATTTAGAGCAACTTGGGGTCATCCTAAAAGTAGTTATTAAATTAACAAGATAGAAATTAGACAGCAAAAATTCAGAAAGAAACTATTTTAGTTGCGCTTTTTTTTGCCTACCAGTAAAACAAAAACTATTATAAATACAAATATTACTATTTTAAAAACATTAACAAAAGCACAAATCAAAAACAAAGTTAAAAATTTGATTTTAGAAAAATATCATCTTTTTGATTAATATTCAAGAAAATCATTTTAAAGTATAAAATTGATAAACTTTACTAAAATAAAACCATTTAAGAGCAACAATTATTTCGAAAAAAATATAATTTCTATATATAGCAGGCAAGATAGAATAAAAAAATAATTTGTCGAAAACCAAATTGCTTTAGTCTTGTTTTATTCCTTTAAAGTCATAATCTATTTTACTTAATGGATTTTAAAGATTAAGAACTTAAAGAAGTAATTCATTAATTTTTCCTCCCTCAAATGCTTCAAATATTTCTCATTTTATCCCTCTGACTCATAAATTACTACTAAAATTTTATCGCAATTTTGATAATTATATTAGAGTAAAACTGTTAAATTCAATCTAACAACTAAAAATCAAACCAAACTAAATAAAAAAATAACTTCTTTATTGCTGAATACGATCAAAAAACTAGAAACCAAACTAACTTACTTTCAACTCCATTAACAATTAAACAATTCCAAAGCCCAACCTAAAAATTGGTCTTTTTTTCATACTTATCCTCAACTAAGAAACCTAAAAACTAGTTTTTTTAATTTAATAAATTATTTTTACATTCAATGATTATATATTTAATAGTTTGTATCTTTTCTTCGTTATCGTTGTATTGATCGATATAATCTATTGTCATGCCATTTGCGTCATATTGAATTTGTTGTATTTTTTTGCCATTTTGAGGATTATATTTGGCTATATTGCTAATTGTTACCCCATCTGATTGATGATAAGTGATTTTGGTAATGTATTTAGTTATAGGATCAAATTTCATAACACAAAATAAAGTACCATTATGATTATAATAATTAATTTGCGTGCAATTTTGAGTTAATAAATCATATTTTTCAATATAATTAATAGTTTTGTTGTCGGGATAAAAAAACCTTTTTTCATGGCAGCAAGTTTTAATATGTTTAGATTGGCTTTGATTTTTGAAAGTTTTTTTACTAATATTGATTGATGGTTTAATGGTTGTTTGACAGCTTTTATCTTTGACAATCAATTTATCAGCTTTAAAAGTATCTTCTTTTATGGTTAAAGGTAAAGGTTGTGTAACTACCAAAAATTCTTTTGAGAAATACACTTTATAATAAACAACGACCAAAAATAAACAAAACATAAAAATGATCACAAGCCAAAATAATTTCCAAATAATAAGCATATTTTTTAGATGAAATTCTTTGATTTTGGAAAAACACATGATAATTATTTTAAGCCGTACCTTTGTTAATTTTTGACCCAATAGTTCAATTTATGACGCAAACAACTTAAAAAATTAACTTGTTTATTGTTGATTTTTATGTGCGATAAATTCGGTTAAAAAAGTTTTATCAATTGCCATCATCTTATCTATCGGCAAATCTTTTTCGTCAAACCACTTTAATCTTTTGACTTCTTCTTTTTGAGCTTTTAATTTACCCTCGGTTTTGGTCACTACAAAAGCCATTACAATAGGATAAACAATATCGCCGTTAGGATAGGTGATTTTGATCTTTTCGCCTACATAAGTCTTAAAAAAATACATTTCTAAAATATTTAAATTAGTTTCTTCCTTTAATTCTCTTAAAGCGACTTGTTCACCAGTTTCGCCTAAATTCATCGCTCCACCGTGCAGACCCCAAACTTTAAAATCATTTCTAAATTGCAGTAAATATTTGTTATTTTCGTAAACAATAATAGAAGCTCCTGGTGAAAATATAGGTTCACGTCCTATTTTGTGACGTAGTTTTTCAATATAACTCATTTTTTGAAAAATCTCTTTTCCATTGATTTTTAGACTCTTGATGAATTTTATTAATTTTTTTAATTACACAAAACAAAGCATAAAAATTAATTTTCAAATATATCTAATAATTTTAAATTTTAACTCATAGTCTTAACTAAATTTGCTAAAAAATTAATAAACAATTGATTAAAATATTTTAACAACAAACAAATGTTAACTCAAAAAACATCAGTAGTATTGATGATTTTGGCTCTCTTTGGGACAAAAACCAGAAACAAAAAAGAAAAAATTATTTCTACTACCACTTTATTTTAGCAAATTTTATTAAATTAAAACTTTTTTACTAATGTTGAATTTGTTTTTTTTCGCAAATACTGACAATTAATTATTATTAAAACAAATTACAAAAAAGAACTCAAAAAAATAATTTTTAAGAAAATAAAAATTACCAATTCACTTTGAAAATGAATAAAAACGCCACCGGACCAAACAACTTCTTAAAAATAATATCTGTGAGGTCATATGCAATTTAGGTATTGAAAATATTAGAACTAAATACTTACTATTAATTAATAGCCTTAATCATATATATTTCATTTTCATTATTTTTTTGAATTAAATCACGACTTTTTTATACTACAATTAAGTCTACACCCATATTATACAACTAATTTCATACTTGTCAAGAATGATAAGTGTTAAATTTATGTTGTTGATAATTTTTTAAAACAACCACATTAATGTATCTATCTTGTTAATAAATATTTTTGCTTGTGATATAAAAAAAGCTAAACAAGTTACTGTTTAGCTAATTTTTTAGATTTTTTTTTGTTTTTCATAATAACTAACACTAATAGGAAAATAATTATGAGAATTAATAGTTTTATTAAAATCTTTTTCTAAAAAAGTAAAAACACCTAATAATTGAAAAAATTTAACATAATAACACCAAAAAGAAGAAGATATACTGAAGAAAAAAGGTGATGGTAAATCTTTAGAATAATTCATAAATTTATTACTCTTACTAGTTATTGCAGACAATCCAGGCACAGGTAAACAACTTCCAGGGAAAGATTCTCCAAAATCAAGATTATTCAATGCTTTTGGTTTGTTAGGATCTTTATAAATAAAAAACTTGCCTTTAGTAATTTTAAAAGTAATATAACAGTAAATTCCTAACAATATGAAAGATGGAAAAAGATATAAATGTAGCGTTATTTTTTCATGAGAGGGGTTATCATTAATTATTATAAAAACAAGAGGAGCAACAAAAGCAAAAACTAAAATCAAAAAAGCGATGATGTCTTTAATGAGTTGTTTTCGTTTCATCAATATTTCCTCCTTTCTTCTTTATTTGTGATGAAAAAATATTTCATTTAAACCACCCAAAAAACTTCTTAAAAGTATCTTTAACGCCATATTCAATATCTTTGGCTGTATTTACAGTCGCTGTAGCAACGCCTTCAGCCGCTGCCAATGGTGCTCTTATAATAATATTTTCTATAATAATATTTTCTACTTCTGCAAAATCTAATATAAGAGGATTTTCTATTTTTTTATAATTGTTGGTGTTTGAAACATTTTTAATCACTTCTTTAAAAACATTAACGGGATAACTAGTGGCTTTGCCAACAGTTTTAAAACCTTCAAGTACACCTCTGGCCATGTCTCTAACTACAGGAATGTCATCAACTACATCTACTGCTCCCATTACCATATCTTCTACATTACTAATAACTTTGCTTGCCACCTCTAAAGCATTAGGATTTAGTTCTAAAATATCAGCTACTGCATCAACTAATTTTTCTCTAGCCAATCCTGCAGCTCCAACAATTAAAAAATTACCAAAAGATATTGTTTTTATTGTTTTATTAGTTACTTCTTTAGCTATTTCTTTAAAAATCTCTTTTAATGCTAATTTTTTAATTAATGCAGGCTTACCCATGATAACATTATTATGTTCTAAAACATTTACGCCCTCTATTTTCCAAAAACAATACATATGAGGAGAGCCATTACCTAGCCATCTTAAATCAATAAAATCATAATTTCCATCTCTTTTCTCACGAGAACCACCATCAAAATAAACAGCTAATAAACCATTTTCACTACCTTTAATATACCAATGAATAGAACCATTGCGATCACTATTATAAGATGGAGTACTACTTACAGAACCATCAAATTGAGGATTAATATTTTGCTTAATGTAATTGAGAACAGAATTAGCGTTAGCATTTGGTTCTAAAGCAACATGCATAATTGGAGTGCCTCTAATAGTTCTTTCATAAAATTCATTTTCTCGCGACAAAGAACTGTCAGCAGCAAAAATTATATTTTGAAAAATAACTAAAAAGAAAAGAAACGATAATAAAATAATTTTTTTAGAAAAAGAAAATTTCTTTTGAAACATAATTATAAATGTAAAACCTCCCTTTAATCTTTTTTTATTTTATTTTTCATTTTTTTTGCTTAGTGATGATTTTCTTAGGTATTGAAAATATTAGAACTAAATACTTATTATTAATTAATAAATTAATAGCCTTAATCATATATATTTCATTTTCATTAGTTTTTTTCATTAAATCACGACTTTTTTTACTACAATTAAATCTACACCTATATTATACAACTAATTTCATACTTGTCAAGAATGATAATTGTTAAATTTATGTTGTTGATAATTTTTAAAACAACCACATTAATGTATGTGTCTTGTTAATAAATATTTTTGCTTGTAATATAAAAAAAGCTAAACTGTTTCTTTTGAAACAACAATTTAGCTTTTTTCTTAAATATTTTTTTATTTCTGATTTAATGTTAACATCCTTATAATGGTTAAAATGATATTAAATATAGAGGTAAAAACTTGAATTAATGCTAAAAATAAAACACTGATTAAAATCCATTCATATTTTTTAGGTATTTTTTGTTCAACAAATAAATCAACATTGTTTAATGTTATTACCCACATTAAGGTACCAACTATTAATTGAGCAATGTTAAATAGCAAAATAACAGTAAGTCCTAATAATAACTTCAAATCTTTAAGGTGTATATCTTTAGTAAATAATTTAAATAATAATATAAATAAACCAAACAAATAAGTAAAAAAAACAAAGTTTCACAGTAAAATTACGCACTTGAGGTGTAATTAAAAATTTTTTAGCATAATACAAACAAGATATCACAATAATGATAAAAATAGTAGTCAGTGAAGTGATGGTAGATATTAAAGATATGAATGGTGCTATTTTTCCGCCTAACAATCTAAATAGTGAAAGAGAAAAACCAAAAAAACACCCGAAAAAAAACTCAAAATAAACGTAGCAAACTTTAAAAAAGGATTATATAAATAAAAACCTATAGCCCAACTACTACCAGCTAAAATAGCACTGATTAATAAGGCCAACAACAAATAATCAGTCACTAATGTTCTTTGATAATCTTCTGAATGCTTTGACTCATAATCAGGTAAATTATATTTTTTAATAAATTTAAATATACTTTCAATTGAATCCAGTTTATAATAAATGATAAAAGCCATTAAAAAAGCAATTGTTGTAATAATAAAAAACTTAATAAAGACACTTTGATAAGTAGTAGCTGTTCCAATTTCATTTTTAGTTTGCAAAGATTTGATTTTTTTTCCTAATGCATAACCTAAATCATCATTTCTCTTTTTAGGTTTTAACATATGTTTTACTCTTTTAGAAGGATTTAATAAAAAATCAAACAACTTAGTTAATATTTTCATTTCAACTTGCCACAATAAATATTTAGACCTTGATTATTTTTAGTTTTTAAAACGTTGATTAACATATGATCAGAATCCGAAATATTTATCCTTTCTACTAATGTATAATTTTTGTCTTAATTCATAAATTTCTAACTGATTTTCGAAAACAAAATGAAATTTTGACAAAGTAGCAACATATGTTATCAAAAGCAATTAAATTTTGGAAAGTTAATTAATAAAATAAGATCAATAAGTTACTTTTTAATTCCTAACAAATACCTTAAAATAATTTTTAGTTGGTTAATGTATGGGGTGTTATAAAAAAGTGTAAATATTTTGAGCGCATTTTTAATAGGCTGTCTTTTTTGTTTTTATATTTTGTTTTAAAATATAATTTGGTAAAAATAGTTTGTAAAAAAAAGATGAAATATTTTTTCTTTTCATATTACTAGACACAATTTTTTTAAAAAAGTAAACTGTTTTTTTTGGCTTGTGGTTTTGTGTGAGTTTTTGGATTTGATAGAAAAAATGTTGTAAATAATTTTTCCCTACATATTACTACACTCCAAAAGGGGGTAAAAGGTTACGTAGTTTTTTTTGGCTTGTATTTTCTTAGTGATTTTAGGTTTGTGTGTTTTTTTTAAAATAGTTTAAAAAAAGATGAAATATTTTTTTCCGTTCGTGTTACTAGACAGAATTTTTTTCAAAAAACCTACCCTGTTTTTTTCATTTTTTTACGGAGTTGTGTAAAAAAAATTTTTGTTTAAAATATTGATGTTTTTGATTTTGATGGAAAAAATGTTGTAAATAATTTTTCCTTACATAATACTACACTCCAAAAAGGGGTGAAAGGTAAACTGTTTTTTTTGGCTTGTGGTTTTGTGTGAGTTTTTGGATTTGATAGAAAAAATGTTGTAAATAATTTTTCCTTACATAATACTACACTCCAAAAAGGGGTGAAAGGTAAACTGTTTTTTTGGCTTGTATTTTTTTTAGTGATTTTAAAGTTAATTATAAAAAAAAACATAAAATACTATTTCCAACTATTATGCGAATGTGTTATGTGTGTCATAACGTGTTGCTATTTTTAAATATAACGGATCACCGAGTTCAATTCCGTTTGGGTTAAAAATTGCTTTGTGGTCGATGGTGATTAAATGTGCATATTTGTTTTTATTTAAATTAGGGATTGGGATTGGCAAAAGGGTTTTTTCGGTGTTGTTGCCACCCGTACGTTCAACTTCGAAAATTGGTATTTCGTTTGCTAATTGGATTGGTTCTGTTTTTCTTTTAGAAAAATAATTTGTAATCGCAACCAAAGAACCAAGTACAAACAACGAACAGATAAAAATCAGTAAAAATAATTAATAACTTATTTTTGGTTTTGTGTTGCATGTTTTTTTCACCTCCTTTTTTTATTAATTGTTTTTTTTATATATAAAAAAAACCCAGAAAGGGTTGTTAGCAGTTTAATGACTTACTTAGGTCATTTTGATAAAGTTTTTTTCGTTTTGTGTTTGTTTAAAAAATCTCTTTTTTCATAAAAACAAAAAAGACTAGTTATGAAAACTAGCCTTATTTACTTATAAAAAATGATTTAATTTACGTTTTTTTATAACAGTGCACTTTTTTTAAACAATTCTATTTTAACAAAGCACAACCTTTGGAAGCACTTGTTTTTAAAAAAACAGGCAGTACTAGACTCAAATAATTATAAGTAATTATAATATGGTTTGAAAAGATCTTTTTTAACTCTTTGTTTAACTACATTATGGATGAGCAATGGTACCACAATAAAAGGAGTAACAAAAAAAACTAAACCTAATACACTTAAAATCCAAATTTTATAATAGGTAAAATTTTGCGATGACATAAAAAGATGAATAAAGTAAAGAGAAAGCGGAATCCAAAAAATATTTAAGAAAGTTTCCATCGTTGTTGTTAAATCTAAATTAAAATAAGTGCTAGCTTTAAAAATAGGAACTAGTTGGTTAGCTTTAAAACCTATTTTTTGTAAACAACGGAGTTTTTTTTCATTCAGAACAACTTCATTTTTATTTTCAAATCGATATGCCAAACAAAAACCATAAAATAATAAAAATATGAATAAAGGTAATATTAATAAAAATAATAAAAATAATATTATACTATTATGATGATGATAAATGGCAAAACATGTAATAATTGAAAACAATAAATTATAGATCAGCGCAATTGAGTTCATTGGCATTCGTAAACCATAAGCTAAAAAATGTAATTTTAAAGGTAAAGGACGAGTTGTAAACAAATCAAAAGTCAAAGTTTCGACTAAAAAATTATTAGCTTTAGTCGGTATATGAAGATATTTTTGTTTCGTGATTTCAAAATCAAAACAATTCATTTTTATAACTTCTTTGGGATTATGGACATATAAGCTTTTATCTATTTCAAAACCATTGTTTTGGATTATTAATTTTTGATACGATAAGGAATTCGTCGTATCAATATTGTTGCTAAAAACAAGTACTAATTTAGTTTGAGCCAGTTGTTGAAAATAGGTTAAAAAAGCAGGTTGGGGCTCAAAAGCTACAATAATATGACAATCTTTTAACATTAAAATAGCTAACATTAATTTTTCTTTTTGTTGATCAGTTAACTCATTTACTAAACTATCTAACTCAATTTCATCTAATAAATCAACATTTTGTAAAATAGTTTTGGTTAATTTGGTATTAAAAGTTTTATTTTGGATTTCTAAATAAATTAAAATATTATCTTTAACAGTTAAAGTGTCAATTAAAAAAAAGTCTTGAGACGAAAAAATCCCCAAAACCCAATTATAACAAAAAGCAATATCTTCATGAGTAAATGATTTAGTGTTTTTGTTACCAATCAAAATCTCGCCAACTGGTGGTTTTTTTGATAAGTTAAAAAGTTAAATAAATGTTTTTGGTCTTGTTGGTTGCCTTCAATTACAAATAAACCTTGATTAGGAAATACAAAAGATAAATTACTAAAACCTTCTTGTTGTGAAGGTGTAATTGTTTTCAGTTTGTTAATTGTTAACATCATTTCGCTCCATAAAATTTAATAGGATTATCATTTTCATTTTGTAAAATGTGAATTAAAACATGCGAACAATTGTCTAAATTTGTTTTTCCTAACAAATGAAATTTTTTGACACCATTAATTTCTGTAATAGTATATAAAGAAACATCTTTGTCAGACTCAAAATAAAAACAAAATCCTAATGTTTTTTCATAGCTATCATTTTTAACACGAAAACTAAAAATATCTTTAAGATATTTAGTACTTTCTACTTGAGCATCATATTTATCTTTAGCAATAAAAGCAGCGTTAACTCCAAAACCAACAAATCTTCCAAAAAATTTACCTAACTTACTAGCTTTCGAAGCTACTGCTTTAGCTGCTGCTTCTTTAGCTTTTTTATTTGTAATTTTTTCTAAACTTTTTTGTTGAATTTTATTATATATTTTTTTAGTTATTTCTTTAGTGAACTTAAACCTATCAACTTTTTCTAATGTTTTGTTTAACATCATTTCTACATTCACACTCTCTGTATAAGTATCGCAATCACAAAAAGATATTTTAACTTCTTTTATATCACTTAATTGATTGTGATCGAAAAAGAAAAAACCTTTTCCTGGGTTTTCTAACAATCTTAAATAAATAAAATCTGTTAAACTAGCTATTTGTTGTTTATTTTCATTAATAAATTGATCTGTTAAACCAGATACATCAGAAACATCTGAAATAGCACCAACTATCCCGCCAACAACAGGGATCCAACTAGTAGCAATATTAATAGTGTCTTTAGTTGCTTGTTTAGCATTTAACCATTTTTGATAAGAACAACAAGGGATTTCTTTTACTCCTTCAAAACCATAAAAATTAAAGTTTTCTGAACAAAAAAATTTCCCATCAGCTTTTTTAAAACCAAGATAAGGATGAATGCTAGAAACATCTTTTTGATAATTTGACCAATCTTTTTCAGGATCAAAAGCATAAACTTTAGGTTTATAACAAAAACTAAATAAAAAAAGAATAGTTATAAAAAATATTAATAATTTGAAATGTTTGTGAAAATAAGTTTGTTTTTGAAACATGAAAATTTTAATACCTCCTAACTAATTTTTTTCTTTAAAAAAAGAAAGAAACTAAAAGAAATACCAAAAAAAATATCTTTTTAAAAGATTAATTTGGATTTAGTCCTTTTTCTTATTTAATATAATTATATGTTTTTTTATACAACTATTTTTTTATCAATTGTATTTTTTTCATAATCAAGCCTCATCTGTGAAAAAAATATAATTATACTTTTATTATACTACTAAGTTTAATTTTAATTTTAAAATTAATTTTATATTTGGAGTTTTTAGCACTTTTGAATGTTATTCATTTTAAATAAAAATATCAGAATTAATCATTGTTCTTTTAACATATGATCTTTTTAAAAAGGTTTTTAGAAAAGAGAGAAATTATTTTTTTAAGTCTTTTAAATAAAAAAGACTAACTTAATAGTTAATCTTAAATAATTATTAAAAAATAAAAGTGTTTAAAATCAGAAAATAACTCAACATAACACTACCAAAATGGAATTATTTTAAGAATCTTTTTTTTAAACAGTTCTATTTTAACAAAATAAAACCTTTGGAAGCACTTGTTTTTAAAAAAACAGGCAGTACTAGACTCAAATAATTATAAGTAATTATAATATTGTTTGAAAAGATCTTTTTTAACTCTTTGTTTGACTACATTATTGATGAGCAATGGCACCACAATAAAAAGAATAACAAAAAAACTAAACCTAATACACTTAAAATCCAAAATTTTATAATCGGTAGACTTTTGCGATAACATAAAAAGATGGATAAAAAGAGACAGTAGAATCAAAAAAATATTTAAGGTTGTTAAATCTAAATTATAATAAGTGCTAGCTTTAAAAATAGGAACTAGTTGGTTAGCTTTAAAACCTATTTTTTGTAAATAACGAAATTTTTTTTTATCCAAAACAACTTCATTTTTGTTTTCAAATCGATATGCCAAAGAAAAGCCATAAAAAAAGCCATAAAATAAGAAAAAAATGGCCAAAAACAATATTAACAATAATAAAAATAATATCATACCATTACAATAATTATAAATACCAGAAAGTGTGAGAATTGAAAACAATAAATTATAGATCAGCGCAATTGAGTTCATTGGCATTCGTAAACCACAAGCTAAAAAATGTAATTTCAAAGGTAAAGAACGAATTTTGAACAAAACAAAAGTTAAAGTTTCAACTAAAAATTTAGTAGCTTTAGTTTTAATATGAAGATATTTTTGTTTCGTGATTTCAAAATCAAAACAATTCATTTTTATAACTTCTTTGGGATTATGGACATATAAGCTTTTATCTATTTCAAAACCATTGTTTTGGATTATTAATTTTTGATACGATAAGGAATTCGTCGTATCAATATTGTTGCTAAAAACAAGTACTAATTTAGTTTGAGCCAGTTGTTGAAAATAGGTTAAAAAAGCAGGTTGGGGCTCAAAAGCTACAATAATATGACAATCTTTTAACATTAAAATAGCTAACATTAATTTTTCTTTTTGTTGATCAGTTAACTCATTTACTAAACTATCTAACTCAATTTCATCTAATAAATCAACATTTTGTAAAATAGTTTTGGTTAATTTGGTATTAAAAGTTTTATTTTGGATTTCTAAATAAATTAAAATATTATCTTTAACAGTTAAAGTGTCAATTAAAAAAAAGTCTTGAGACGAAAAAATCCCCAAAACCCAATTATAACAAAAAGCAATATCTTCATGAGTAAATGATTTAGTGTTTTTGTTACCAATCAAAATCTCGCCAACTGGTGGTTTTTTTTGATAAGTTAAAAAGTTAAATAAATGTTTTTGGTCTTGTTGGTTGCCTTCAATTACAAATAAACCTTGATTAGGAAATACAAAAGATAAATTACTAAAACCTTCTTGTTGTGAAGGTGTAATTGTTTTCAGTTTGTTAATTGTTAACATCATTTCGCTCCATAAAATTTAATAGGATTATCATTTTCATTTTGTAAAATGTGAATTAAAACATGCGAACAATTGTCTAAATTTGTTTTTCCTAACAAATGAAATTTTTTGACACCATTAATTTCTGTAATAGTATATAAAGAAACATCTTTGTCAGACTCAAAATAAAAACAAAATCCTAATGTTTTTTCATAGCTATCATTTTTAACACGAAAACTAAAAATATCTTTAAGATATTTAGTACTTTCTACTTGAGCATCATATTTATCTTTAGCAATAAAAGCAGCGTTAACTCCAAAACCAACAAATCTTCCAAAAAATTTACCTAACTTACTAGCTTTCGAAGCTACTGCTTTAGCTGCTGCTTCTTTAGCTTTTTTATTTGTAATTTTTTCTAAACTTTTTTGTTGAATTTTATTATATATCTTTTTAGTTAACCCAGAAACTAGTTTTGTTGCTAATTCTTCTGCTTTTGTTTGAAGCCAACTTTGAGCGCTTAAAGGAGGCAAAGAAGAAGTTCCTTTGTTTATTTTTTCCATCCACATTAATGAACGATGCCAATCTTGTTCTTGTATTTTTTCTAACATCATTTCTACATTCACATTCTCTGTATAAGTATCACAATCACAAAAAGATATTTTAACTTCTTTTATATCACTTAATTGATTGTGATCAAAAAAGAAAAAACCTTTTCCTGGGTTTTCTAACAATCTTAAATAAATAAAATCTGTTAAACTAGCTATTTGTTGTTTATTTTCATTAATCAATTGATCTGTTAAACTAGATACATCAGAAACATCTGAAATAGCACCAACTATCCCGCCAACAACAGGGATCCAACTAGTAGCAATATTAATAGTGTCTTTAGTTGCTTGTTTAGCATTTAACCATTCTTGATAAGAACAACAAGGGATTTCTTTTACTCCTTCAAAACCATAAAAATTAAAGTTTTCTGAACAAAAAAATTTCCCATCAGCTTTTTTAAAACCAAGATAAGGATGAATGCTAGAAACATCTTTTTGATAATTTGACCAATCTTTTTCAGGATCAAAAGCATAAACTTTAGGTTTATAACAAAAACTAAATAAAAAAAGAATAGTTATAAAAAATATTAATAATTTGAAATGTTTGCGAAAATAAGTTTGTTTTTGCATCATGAAAATTTTAATACCTCCTAACTAATTTTTTTCTTTAAAAAAAGAAAGAAACTAAAAGAAATACCAAAAAAAATATCTTTTTAAAAGATTAATTTGGATTTAGTCCTTTTTCTTATTTAATATAATTATATGTTTTTTTATACAACTATTTTTTTATCAATTGTATTTTTTTCATAATCAAGCCTCATCTGTGAAAAAAATATAATTATACTTTTATTATACTACTAAGTTTAATTTTAATTTTAAAATTAATTTTATATTTGGAGTTTTTAGCACTTTTGAATGTTATTCATTTTAAATAAAAATATCAGAATTAATCATTGTTCTCTTAACATATGATCTTTTGAAAAAGGTTTTTAGAAAAGAGAGAAATCATTAAATTAGTCTTTAAAATAAAAAAGACTAACTTAAAAGCTAACCTTTAAAAAATTTAAAATTTATGTAATTTGATTTTTTGAATTTACTTAATTTCTTTAATTTTAAAATTAATTTCATATTTATTTTTCTTTTAGCTTTACTAACTTTTTTATACATTATAACTCATGCAAAAATCTATTTGGGAAACAAAAAAGACCCTTGAAAAAAAGAGTCTTTTTTTAAAAATACTATATAATAATTTTGTTAATTGTGCAAAAAAACTACTAAGAACCAAAAATTTCTTCTGCGATAATCTTTGTTTTTAAGCGACCTTCACTATCGTTAATAAAATTATAATGCCAACCATTGCCTTGTTTTTTATTTTCATCATAAATAAAATTAAGATTATCTTTTTCGTATTTAACCGATTGTAATTTTCCGGTTGAATCATAAGTTTCTATGATGCCATCATCAAATTGATGTTTATACGAACCGTCATCATGTTGACACTTTGTATATTTAAAATCTGAAGGAATGTTTTCTAATTTTTCTATTTTATCACAATTATATAATTTAAAACTATTTATTCTATCTAATGAATTAAAAAGATCTGGATTGTCGTTAAATAATTTTAAAATGCTTCCTTTTTCTGCAATTTTAATTGTTATTTGTTGTGGTTGATAATGATCTATTATGTCTACAACATCTTGGGCTTGAAGTTTTTGATATATTTCTTTTTGCAGCTCGGTTTTTTCTAAACTTGAATTTATAGAATATTTTTGTATGATATCATTGTTTTTTTCAACATCAATTCGATCAAAAGGAATCAATTTTATTTTGTTTTGGTTATTTGAAACACCAAAAATAACTTTATCACTTCGATAAAAAAACTTTTCCTTGTTATTCGGAGGTTTTTGAAAAATAACCGTGCGATAAGGAGATTTAAGTTTTGTTTCAGAAGAAAAATATGTTGATTTCAACATTTGAGGTTTTGTGTTGCCAAACATATCATAAGGTTTATATTCATTAATAAGATAACCAACTATACATTCCTCAACAACTTCACCACGTATAACTGAAGTTCCAACACCGCATGCTTTAATAATTTTAAATACTTCTTCAGAATCATTAAAAAAATAAAAATCATATCGTAAATTACGATTCAACTGATAATCAAACCGCCAATAAGCTTGTTGAAGCTTCCCATTTTCTGATATTTTGAAAAAGGAACCATCATCATACACCAGTTCTTTATATGAACCATTAGGATAATATCGGCAATCCTTTTTACTTATCTTAAGTTCTGGATATACCTTTTCATGTATTGTTTTAATGTGGTCAAAAAGGCTATACTCTTTTGTTAAACATGAATCATCATTCTTTAATGGATTTTTCAAAATATAAATTACTAAAAGAAAAGTTATAATAATCAAAATAGTTATCATAAAAATATTCTTTTGTTTTTGGTTTATCATATCTTACATCTTTTCTTAAAAACTTTTAAGGAGTGGCGATAGCTGCACCTATAGAAACTCCACCAGTAGCTGGTGCACTTGCAATAGCAACACCCCACTTGAATACTTGCCAAACTCCATAACTTATAAATGCTACAGTTGCAATTTGAAAACCAGTTTCTATGGTTTGTTGACTAGGTAAAGAAATTTGCATATTTGTTTGCTGCTGCTTTTCTTCGGATTCCCTAATTCTTTGTTGTTCTATTAAATATAATCTTTGTTTTTCTTTTTCTTCTTCTTTGATTTTCTCTGTTAATTTAGCATCAACTGTACTATAAATAACGCAAGGAATCGAAGCGTGTTGACAAATAAAAAATTCATTATTTAAAATAATACCAATTTTATCAAAGAAACATTGAATGGTATCCTTAACTGTTTTAAAAGAATATGTAATAAATAAACTAGCATCGGATATCATTTGTTCTGTTTTATTCAAATCAATTGGAATTTCATCTTCAAAAACGATATTTGTTTCTGTTTGTTCTTTTGTTCCCGAAAATAAAGCTTTATTAGGGGTAAATGAATTTTTAACTAAGTTAAAAGTTAAATGATTTTCGTTATGAATATCAAATATTTCAAGCGGTTTTAAAGTTAAATTATTATTAGTTAAAATACCAAAAATTTCTATTTGATTATCATTTGGGAAATTAATTTTAAAACCTTTAATCATGTTTTCTTGTGAATCTTGAAAATGTTTAGGATTTATTAATTCTAATTCTCCAATTTTTCCAACTACTTCAATACTTTTAGGTTTATCTGGTTTTCTTAACATAATTTCTATTTTATTACGAATAGCTTCACTAAGATTCATTATATCTTTGGGAAGGTTAATTAAAACAAAAACATGTTCTAAGTTTTGCAAATCATTTAAATAACATTTTAAAATATCTTTTTCAACGATGTGTTTATGAACATCTTCTATGATAGCTTCTTCTAAGGTTTCTAAATCTTTATCTTTAAATTCAGGATAATTGCTTTTTTGCACATAACAAGAACATAAACCGAAATCTAATTGTGATACATCTAATAATTGCGCCTTCGGGTTAAAGAAAAAATAACTATCTTCAGGATATTGTTGAAGGTGTTTTTTTAAATCAGATAAATTCATCGCAATTAAATCTTGTTTTCCTGAAGCCCATAAATCAATTTCATCTTTAATTGTAGTATTTTTCATAAAGTATTTATAAATAAATTTATCATCTTTGTTGACATTTTTATCAACAAAATTATCAACATTTTTATAAACTTTAGAAATTAACATTTGATTTGTAGTAAGCCATTCTTCTTGGTTTTGGCAAGGTTGTTTTTGTACTTTTTGAGGAACATAAAAAGCTTTTTCAAAAGGAGAACCAGGAAAACATATGTATTTTATACCGCTTAGTTCATGTTTTTTATCATAATCAGGATAATTTTTTTCATCGTGAGCAAAAATACGATAATTAAAACCGATTAAAAGAATAATTGATAAAAATAATAAAATAATATTGTTTTTTATGCGAGATTTTTTATAAATAAATAATAATCTCAATTTTTTTAACCTGCTTTCTTAAAATTAAAACTTAAAAAAAAGCTAGAATTTAATTTTTTTTCACCTCCAATGTTTCCTTATGTTTAATTATATGCTTTTTGATATAACTAATTTCTTATTGTCTGTATTTTTTTCATAATCAAGCCTCATCTTTGAAAAACACATAATTACACTTTCATTATACTACTAATTTAAAAGTTGTCAAGTTTAATTTTGGAACTTTTTAATGTTTTTATTTTTAAGTAAAAATATCAGAATTAATCATTTTTCTCTTGGAGTGTTAATAATAGATAGATGAATTGCGCCTCAAATAACAAAATAAAAGATAATTGGAATAATGTAGTAATGTTGATATGTCGCGGTGAAGGTTAATGACTCTCACAAGGCGAAGACAGCTAGTCATTTACTGTTTATTCAATGTAATCGAGAAAGGAGTTGATTATAGAATCCACAATTGACCTAAAATCTAAACTCTCTTGAACATTGAATATTATTCAATACTGTTCTAAAAACAACTTAAAACTTAAAGATACACTACAACACGGGATGAACAACATCGAAAACACCTTAGAGGCATTTAATGAAATCGCCAACAACAAAGAAGCGAGTACAAACAAGTGGCATCAACGGTCAAACCATAAACGGAATGACATTGGACGATATAAAAGAAATACATCAAGAATATGTCGATGGCAAATATCAAGCATCCCCAGTTAAAAGAGTTGTCATCCCAAAAGGCAATGGTAAAACAAGACCTCTGGGAATACCTACCATCAAAAATAGAATCACCCAAAAATCACTGGAATGACTCCTTACAACCTATTTCGAGAAAAAGTTTTCACCTTTAAGTTTCGGATTCAAAAATAAAAAATCATGTAATTGAGGCGCAATTCATCTATCTACATTTAAAAAACACATTTCAATCCCGACGGAACTATTAAAGAAATATTAACATATTAATCATAATGAAAAAAAGACTATCTTAAAACGATAGTCTTTTTTTATTTTTATAAAATATTTCAAAGTTCTAAAAACTAATAATTTGAAAAATAAAAAAATATATTAAAAAAACTTATTAAATGGAGTTTTCCCAAGCGTTAAACTTGTTTTTTTTTTTTTTGATGTATAATTATAGTTAGTGGTGGTTTTATAGTTTTATTTTTATTAATTGTTACCACTGGAATATAAGAAAGGAATTTTTTTATTGATTATGATAATCATCAATAAAAAACGCAACAATTTTATTGTTGGCGCCGCAATTATACTTATAAATATTATTATCTATTATTGTACCTTTTACTTATACATTTATTGTTATTTTGCACCATTTAAAAAAATATTTTCCCAAGACGATGCACCAGTCCAAAAAGATGCAAAAGAAAATGCACCAGTTAAAAAAATATTTTACCAAGACGACGGAAAAACAATTAAAATTATAAGTGAATTTGATAAAATAACTGACAAAGAAATAAAAAAAACTTTTTATCAATCTGACGGAAAAACTATTGATGTTATATATGAATACGATAAACACTCTGGTGAATTAGTTAATAAAACTCAACACCAATATGACGGAACAAAAATTAAATCCATAATCAAATACAGTCAATATGATGACAAACTAAAAGAAGTTGAAAAAATTGATTATGATTATAATAAAGATAATGGTAAATTAATTAAAGAAACTTATAATAATGATTATATAAAGGAATATGATAAAGATAATGGTAAATTAATTAAAGAAACTTATAATAATAATAATTATATATATGATGGAGCCAATCGTAAACTAAAAAAGTGTAATAATATAAAGGAATATGATAAAGATACTGGTAAATTAGTTAAAGAAGCTTATTATAATGATTATATAAAGGAATATGATAAAGATACTGGTAAATTAGTTAAAGAAACTAAGTACCAATCCGATAGAGAAAACCTTTGGTATATACATGAATATGATAAAAAAACTTACAAATTAGTTAAAAAAACTAATTACAGAAAATATTCGTTTTTTTCTTCTGATTTTTCTTCTAAACACAACGGAACAATTGAATCTATAATTGAATTTAATAAAGACACTGGCGAAATAGTTAAAAAAACACATTTCAACCCCGATGGAACCATTAAATAAATATTAACATATTAATCATAATGAAAAAAAGACTATCTGAAAACGATAGTCTTTTTTTATTTTTATAAGATATTTCAAAAATATTTTTTTATCAACTCAAATATATTAGCACTAATTACCGTCACATTCACTATTAATCATTGATAATAAAAAACAATTTTCTATTGTTTATCAGTTTCAATCTTTAATATTTTTTCTTGATGTAAGTTAAAAGACTAGAATAAAGATAAAGGCTAATAGTTAAGACTAATACCATTAATAATAAAAACCTATAACCTTGAATCTCTTTAATCTTGAAAATACCTGGACGATAAGGATCAATAAAACCATAAGGATAGACATAACTTTTTCCCACGATCAACCCTTTAATTAAAAAAAAGCAAAAATACAATAAAGGATGAATTAATCCCATATAAACTTTTTTTAATGATAATGCGTAAATTTCTTTACTTAAAAAATAAAAAATAACATAGAACAAAGGAATGATAGTATGTCTATAATGAATAGCATCTTTGAAATTAAAGCCTTTAATTTCGTCTCGATCTAAAATAGTGTGATTAACGATGGAAGTAAACGAAATACTGATTAAAGCGATAAAAGCTAAATAAGTAAAAGAAGAACTTTTTCTCAAAGGAGTAAAAAAAGCAATCATCACTCCTAACACTAAAATATTACTTTCAGAAGTAAATTTATAAATTAAATCTGAAAAACATTTGCGGTAACTAATGATTTCATCGACATGACGGCCAAAAGTAATGAAAGCTATTGTTCCTAATATAATAGCTATCGATAACACGACGAAGTTATCTTTATAATTTTTAAAAAAAGTTTTTTTAGTATACATAACGTAATAATATAACTCCTTGTTATTTTTTTTAATTTATTAAAGTTAATGATGAGGGGTGAAAAAAGACAATAATTAATTTAAATATTTATTTTCTAAATATGTTAAAAAAGTATGAGGATTGATTTCTGATTCACCAGTTGCTTGTAATAATAAATCTTTACTGTTGTAAAAAGAACCAAAATTCCTAAAATTTTGATTTAAATAATGATTTAATTTGGTAAAATCTCCTTTTAAAAAATCATTTTTATAATCGGGGTATAAATCACTATATTTTTTCATCACCATTGCAGATATTATCATACCATTAGCATAACTTGGAAAATAACCAAAAGAGCCCGAAGGCCAATGTACATCTTGCAAACAACCTTCAGAAAAACTACTTGGAACAATTCCTAAATAATCTTTCATTTTTTGATTCCATACGTTTGGGAGTTCATCGACAGATAACTGACCATTAATTAATAACTCTTCTATTTCAAAACGTAAGATAATATGTAGACAATAAGTAACTTCATCAGCATCAACTCGAATAAAACTTGGTTGTACTTTATTAGCTTGTAAATATAAATTATCCGCTTTTAAAGTCGCATCATTTAAATTTAATTTTTGTTGTAAATAATTAGCTAAAAAAACTAAAAATTCTTTCGATTTAGCTACCTGTTTTTCCATTAATAAAGATTGACTTTCATGAAATTGCAAATCAAGCGCTTTACCTACTGGTTGATTTTTATATTTTAAAGGTAAATTTTGTTCATACAAAGCATGACCTACTTCGTGCACAGTGGCAAAAAAACTATCAAATAAATTGTTTTCATCATAACGTGTAGTTAAACGAATATCAAACGGCGTACCACCACAAAAAGGATGAGTAGATTCGTCTAAACGACCATAATTAAAATCAAAACCTATAATTGACATAATCTGATTATTTAAATCTTTTTGCTTCGCAATATTCATTTTAATACGGTTATTATGATCATTTTTAGAAAAAATTTTTTTTGTCACAATTTTTTTAATTAAAACAGGTAATTGAGTTTTTAAAAAATCAAAAATTTTTTTAATTTTAACCGTTGTCATACCACGACTAAACTGATCTAATAAAGAATCATATAAAGATAAACCAAATGCTTGACTTCTAATTTTGGCTAATTGTTGTTTGTATTCAATCACTTTAGCTAAATAAGGTTTAAATAATTCATAATCATTATTTTTACGAGCTTGACGCCAAATTATTTCTGCTTTGGTAGTGCTTAGAATTAAATTTTTTTGTAATTCTTCAGGCACTATTTCTTCATCTTTAACTTTTAAAATAATTTCTCTTAAATTAGCTTTTTGCCATGCGTCTAATTGATGCTCTTCTTGTTGGCTTAAAGTAATTAATTTTTTAATTTCATTGCTAGTTAATAATTGATGTAGAATCTTACTTAAACTCACAATTTCTTGTGAACGACTTTCTTCAGAACCACTTTTAATATTGCAAGCTATATCCCAATTTAAAATACCTAAAATATTTTCTAAATGAGCTATCTTTTCAAATTTTTGTTCTAATTGTCGATAATAAAAAGACATTTTATTATTTTCTCCTTATTAAATTTTAATGTTTAATCAATAAATCATAATCATTTAATTAGCATAACATATTTTTAAAAATACCAAAATATTTTCTTTTGTTATGAACATGTTATTTTAATAAAAATTAAAACTTTGAACTTCATAAATATGAAATCAAAACTAATTTTAACATAAATATATTGAAAAAACAAAAAAATAAAACACCGAGATGATGGAACAATTGAATCTATAAGTGAATTTGATCAAACCACTGGCAAAGAAATTAAAAAAACTATTTTCCAATCCGACGGACAAACAATTGATTCTATAATTAAAACTGAATATGATCAAGTCACTAACCAAAAAGTTAAAGAAACTCATTACCAAGATAATGGAGAAAAAATTAATTATATAAATGAATTGGATATAGAGACTGGCGGTCTAATTAGACAAAACGAATACCGATACCGAAATGATGGAACAATTGAAGCTATACTTGAATTCAAAAATTATTCTTTCATAAACAAACTAGTTAAAGAAACTAGGGCGCCAAAGAGGCCTAAATATCGAGCTATCTAACCAATAGCCAGTGCCGATAAACACTGAATGGATATGGTCGGTTTGTTAAACGAAAGAATAACAAATTACAGCAGACCATAAAAGCGGATTGAGACGAAGTAGTTAGTCAAGAGGATACCGCCACCAAATTGTCCCATGGATAAGCCTGAAATGGTCTAAGAAGGAAAGCAGATGTAATCTTAGAACCTAATACGCAAACTACTGAAGCCGTATAGTCCAGAGTCTAACAGGATATATTATTTGTCTTGGTTAGTTTATCTAATTAACAGAAAGCCTGGAATCTCACCGACAGTCAGGAAAGACGTTAAAACATAAGCGGTTACTTCACCTAAAGGACAAAGGTAGATATTTAGAGTAACTTGGAGAATCCTAAAAGCTAGTTATTTAATTAACAAGTCAAGGAATAAATGCCGAGACGCTCAAGGATAAAGAAGCTATTTAATAGTCGTGGATAATTCAAAGTTAACATTGGAATATGCTAACACAATGACCCACCAGGGCGAAGGTTAATAACCTTTACAAGGCGAAAGTAGCTAGTAATTTACTATTTATTCACTGTAATCAAGGAAGGAGTTGATAAATATGTCAACAACTGTTTCAAATGAAACTAAGCTTTCGCGAACATTGAATAAGATCCTATATTGTTCTACAAATAACTATCCTCTAAAAAGAGAATTACAGCAAGGAATGAATAATCTACATAACACGTTAATTGCATTTAACAAAATTGCAACCAACAAAGGTGCGGGTACACCTGGAATTGATGGTAATACAATTGACAGTCTCAATCTTAAAAAATTAGAAAGATATCACAAGGAATACATCAGTAACAAGTACAATCCAAAGCCTGTTAAAAGAATATTCATTCCCAAAGACAACGATAAGGTTAGACCTCTTGGAATACCTACCATAAAAGATAGAATAGTCCAAAGAAGCCTTGAACAACTCTTAACTCCTTATCTTGAAAATCAATTCTTAGAATGGAGTTTTGGAATTAGAACCAAAAAATCCTGTCTTGATGCAATCAAACGCGTCAAACAGAGATTTAAGGGAATTGATTATATCATCAAAATTGACCTTAAAGGTTATTTTGACACAATCAATCATGAAACTCTTATGAAAACCTTGACGAAGTTTATACGCAAGAATAAAACTCTTTCAACCATTAACAAGTGGTTAAAAGCTGGGTTCATGAAAGATGGCATCAAATACGAATCTTTATCTGGTTCTCCACAAGGAGGAATCATCTCCCCATTACTTGCCAATGTATATTTACATTACATTGACATCAAAATGGACGAACTAATTAAAGAAGGAACACCAATAAGGAAAGCAAACCCAGGATATGGAAAAACATACCGTCAGGGAATGCATCATAAATTGGGGATTGATAGTCAAATTAACCTAAATCCAAAAACAAGAGTTGAATATATCCGATATGCCGATGATTTTATCATAGGAATTAAAGGGAAATATGACAAAGCTGAAACTATTAAAAACCAAGTGACTCAATGGCTAGAACAAGATTTAAAACTGACAGTTAGTAAAGATAAATCAAAAATTGTAAAAGCCAATAAGGGCACAAGGTTTCTATCCTACATGATTAGGGTAAATCCAACCAGTAGTAAACTCACCGAAAAAACCCACAAAAAATCCCTAAACGGTCGGGTACAAATCCAAGTTCCCAAAGCAAAAGCCAAGGAATATGGATATGAATACAATTGGTTAAGAAGAGGAAAGGTTAAGCATGATGAAACATTAGCAAATAGGGACGAATTAGAAATAATACGCACTTATAAGACAATCGTACGTGGAATCATCCAATACTTTTGTTTAGCTAACAATCTAAATGCATTAACCCATCTAACCTATCTAGCTGAGTATAGTTGTTTGAAAACTTTGGCAAGGAAACACAAAACGGCAATTGCCAAAGTGCGAAAAAAGTTTAATCGTAGCACAACTTGGTCAATTCCTTATTTAAACAAAGGGAAAACCAGATATGAGTCATGGATTGTTTACCCTTGGGATAAGATTAAGAAAATGCGTAGTTGTAAGAAAAATCCCGATATCATCATCAATCCTTATCTATTCCAAGGTCGTACGAATCTAACAGACCGCCTTAAAGCGGAAATATGTGAGAAATGCGGCAAAACAACCCAACTTCAAATCCATCACATTGGTACGGTTCGCAATGAAAACCGCAAAAGCGTGATGAATAAGAGTACAAAAGTGTTATGCATAGATTGTCATAGAAATATTACGAACCAACAAATGCATGATATCAGATTAAATAACAAAATAAAAGAACAAAAAAGAATAAATAGCTAATCAGCCGTAAGGCAAAATTAGTTCTCGAAAGGGAGTAAATTATGGAAAGCCGTATGCTTGGAAACTTGCTCGTACGGTTTGGACGGGGGCTGATTGTAATACATACAATGGAAACGCAAATCCCATTGTTGAAACGCAATTAATCTATCCGTATAATTCCAATTCGACGAAACAGCGCATCTCTTACCAAATTAACAGTTTTACCGTCATCTTGATAATAAGTTTTTTTAATTAATTTATGTGTTATTTTGTCATATTCCTTTATAAACCAAATAGTTTTTGTATACAAATTATAAAAAGTTTCTTTAATTAGACTTTCAGTTTTTCTATCAAATTCACTTATATAATCAATATTTTTTGTATCAAAATCATAAACAGTTTTTTTTCAAAAGAGTTTCTACATTTTTAAGACGTCTTTCAATACAAAAAATAGAATCAGTTTCAAAATAATATTGTATTACCTCGTAAAAATCTTTACCTAATTTATATTTAAATCCTTTAAAACTACTAATTTTATTTTCAATATTATTTTTTTTCATTTTTTTGTTTCCCCTTTTTTGGATATTTTTATTTATTCTTGGTTTAATTGGTTTTTTAATGCTTCTATTTTAGTTTTTATTGTTTTTGCCTTGATTTTGACTTTTTGTGCCTCGAATTTATATTCTTCCGCCCAACATGCGAATTTTTTCGAATAATTTATGTTTTCGCGCTCCTTGGCTGTAAGGATTTGCAAATTTTTTTCTAATTCTTCAATTTGATTTTTCATTATTTTTTTCTCCTTTCCACAGTTTAGAAAACAAAAAAAGCTAAACTGTTTATTTTAATTTAATAAACAATTTAGCTTGTTTTTTTGTGGATTTATTTTTTGTTTTTAGGTGGTTTCGTTTTTTGGTCCGGTGGGCCTCGATATTTATTATATTTTATGTCTGGAATTATAGGTTTTCGCGAATTACATAATATGACTATCGGCACTACTGGGCAAATTCAAATTCCTATAACAACAATTGAGAATTTAACAATAAAAATTCCTAGTTTAGAAGAACAAGAAAAAATTATTAAATCATTGGATGTTGAATATGAATTAATTAAAAATCAAAAAAAATAATTCATATTTTCAACCAAAAAATCAAAGAATATTGTGAATCAATGGGATTATGTTAATAAAAAAACTTAAAAAAATATTTATCTTAAAATAAGCAAAAAAACAATTTAATGTAAATTTTTACTCTTCATAAATATTTTAATGAAGGTGGACTTCAAAAATAAACTAGCAAATACAAATCACTAAATAAAATGCAATTAATCTATTCATATACCAGGTATATATAGGTTGGGGTGTTATAAAAAAATGTAAATATTTTTATAACACTGCAAGTATGCCATCAAAAATAAAATCATTTTAAGAATTATTTTTTAAAAAACAAACTATTTATTAATTATTGCAAATTACAAAAAAGAGCAATAAGAGTTGAATAAATAAAATTATTGTCTAAGAAAAAATTTTAATTTGGTCAAAATTAGCCTATAATAAATTAGTTTGTGTGATAATAATCCACTGTTAAATAAAAATTTAATCCAAATAAAAAAAGACCCCTCGAAAAGAGTCTCTTTTTTTGCATTTCTATGTTTAACGAAAGCGCATGATAAAATTAGTCTCGTTCAAATGTTCTTTCTCGTTTTAGTTTCAGGTAAAAAGTAATGAAAATCCAAAAAGTAATTATAAAACACAATAAATTACTTAAAAAAATACTTAAACCGACTCCTGTTACGCCCCAATTTAAGCAACGGGGAGCAAAAAGGAAAATAAAAAAAACACGAAACACACTTCTTAAAAAATTTAGATAAAAAGAAGGGGCCACTTTTTTAAAAGCTAACAAAAAATTAAATAAAATGATAGAACCGCAAGATAACCATAAGCTAGTAGTTTCAAAAAACAGTAATTTACGGAAAGCTTCTTGTTCTAATGCAGGAATTTGTTCCCAAGCAGTGTTATGAAAAAAAGGTAAAAAAATTTTATAACCAAAACAATTAATTAAAGTGCCTAAAGTGGCAAAAATAAACATGCAAAAAATAATTTTTTTAAAAGCTTCAAAAACTCGATTAAGGTTATTGTGTCCCAAATTTTGAGAAATAATAGCATTTTGAGAATCAGAAAAAGAATTTAATAAATTATAAAAAATATTATTAATAGTCACTGCTAAAGCTAAATTAGCACCAATTTGAGCACTTGTCAGTTTTTCAGGGCCGCCATCATAAAAATCTCTAATGACAATACTTACAATTAGTTTACCTAATCCATAAACACTAATACTGGCGCAAACAGGAATAGCTAGTTTGGCGATTTTTTGCAAGAATTTCTTATCGAAACGCAATTTTTTTAAAATAATCTTAAAAGGGTTGTTTTGATCGAAAAATAAAAACCAAAGAGCAAATAAAGTGATAATAGCGTTAGAGATAAAGGTTGCCCATGCTAAGGAAGTGATTGAATGTAGGTCAAAAGAATAAAATAAAACTAAAGATAAAATAATTTTGACACAAGCATTTAATAAATTCAAAAGAAGAGCTACTTTATTGTTACCCTTAGCTCGTTCAAGGCTTAAAAAAACTGTATTAATGGAGATGCAAACGAAAGAAATTATAATAAGGTTATAATATTGTCTTTGTTCAATGTTAACTGAATGGGTTTTGCTGATTCCTAAAATACTTTCTAAAATAGGTTTTTGAAAGACAAAAATACATAAAACTGAAAGTATTAAACCGATTAAGATCGAAAGAATAAAAGTTTTTGCTAAATAAAGCCGCATTTTTTCGAGATTATTTTGTCCATAAGCCCGACCAACTAAAATTACACCTCCGGTAGCAATCGAAATACCAAAAGGAATCAAAATGCCTTTAAATAAATGCACCCGACTTAAAAAAGTTATTTGTGACGCCGGAAAATTGTTTCTTTTTAAAATTAAAAGATCTATTGAATCTGATATATTTTGAAAAACCCAATAAATAATAATAGGAGAAGTGAAATAAAAAATGACTTTCCATAAGTTGCCTTCTAGCAGAAATTTTCTATTTCTTTTTTCGGCAATTAAAAATTTAGTGATTCCCTCTGTTTTAACCATTGGAAACCTCCATCTAATGATTTTTTCTTGGTTATCCAATTGTTGAAAATAATTATATAAAAAAAGGAAAACACTTAATATTTTATCAAAAAAATAACTTTTTGAAAAAATAAAAACAGTCAGAAAAATATAAATTTATTTTTGAAATTATGAAATTTATCATAACATGAAAAAACTACAAGTAAAACTCAATAATTCATTAAAAAAAACAAAGATTTAGTAGATAAAATTGCTACTGGACTAAAAAAACAAAACCACCTTAAAATAAAAAATAAATCCAGAAAAAATCAAGCTAAATTATTTATTAGTTTAGCCTTTTTGTTTTCTAAACTGCGAAAAGAGGAAGGGAAAATAAAAATATTAAAAAAGAAATTGAAAAACTTGAAACAAATGCACTGTTATAAAAAAGTGTAAATGAATTAATTTTTAATACCTAAATAGGCTAGTTTTTGCAACTAGTCTTTTTAGTGTTTTTAAGAAAAAAAATGCATTTTAAATAAATGATTTTTCAACAATCATCCAAAACTCTATCAAAAATTTTTTAACACAGTTGTGTAAAAAATGAAAAAAATTTGGCAACCTTTTAGGAAATATTGTGCCTTATAATATGAAAGTAATAATTGTTTTATCTTTTTTTCGCCCCCAACTTATTGAATTTTTGTTTAAAAAAAATAAAAAATAAAAATAGCCTGTTAAAAATGCGTCTAAAACATTTACACTTTTTTATAACACCCCCAGCCTTCTTTTCTTTCCTGACTATCGGTGAGATTCCAGGTTTTTTCAACAGATAACTAACCAAGATAAAACTACAATCTTGTTAGACGCTTTTCTTTCGGGAGTTTTTTTTGGTAGCTTTACCCAGTAGGCTATATTATTTTACATATCTACTTTGTCTTCTTAGGCCATTGCAGGCTTTTATCTGTGAAACAATTTGGTCACAAAATCCTCTTGGCTAACTGATTTGGTCTTAATCTACTTTTATGAATTGCTGTAATTCGTTATTCTTTCGAGTAACTAACTGACTATATCTACTCAAAGAAAAGGGTTTGATCGGGCTTTCTGACTATTTTTTTTAGGCCTCTTTGGCACCCATTAAAAAAGGATAAAAAATTTTTAAAAAGACATTTATAGAACTGATTGTAAATATTTTTTTTAACTTTCTAATGATTATTTTAAGTATTATATTATTTTTTTGATAATTAAACATACCAAAGATTATTGCAAAAACAACTACAAAAATTAACCTAAGTATTTTATAAATGAAAAAAGCTATCCCGAAAGACAGCTTTTTTAAATAAATTGAATAAGTTATAAATGTTTTGCAAAAGATAATGTTATTAATTATTTATATATCAAAGGATAAGCAATACTTGCAACAACAACAATAAAAGCGCCTCCAATACGAGTAGCTATTTGAGCAAATGGCATTAACCCCATCAAATCAGAAGCCGATAAAATAGCAATATTACCAGCCCCTCCGATACTATTAGTACAAAGACCGGCTGTAATAGAAGCTTCCAAAGGATAATATCCTAATTTTTTACCAAAATATCCAGCTACTAAAGCAACTGATAAAACACACACTAAACAAGTAATAATGAATTTAAGATTTTGTAAATGAACCAAGGCTTTTGAAATTTCTAAAGTTGAACCTAAGATCACTAAAAGTGCTGAAGTAAAGTTGACAGTAATAAATTTTGAGGCTTGAGTAATGCAAGTAATATAATATTGTGAAATTAAATTAAATAATTTAACTAAAACCACAACAAAAACTATAAAGACAATGGTGTCAGGAAAGTATTTTGCAGCAGTAGGAAAAATAAAAGTTAATAAATCTTTAATCAAAACACTCATTATATATAAAGTAAAAATAGAAACTAAACCGGTAATAAATTGAGTATAATTTAAACTATCAGGAGTTTTTTGAGTTTTTTTTTCTTGCTGATTTGGGGATGAATGTGTTGTTTCTAACTTGCCTGAACCACTTAATTGGCTTTGCTCAAAAAGTTTTTTAATCACGCCAGATAACAAAATACTAAAGATTCCTCCCACCAATAAAGCTGGAAAAATATGACTTTTCATAGTATTTACTACTTCATGATCAAAAGAACTGCCATAGGCATTACTTAAAGGTACAATTCCTGCCGTCAGTCCACCGCTTGCCAAAGGAGCAAAAATATAAAAAATGGAATCTAAAAAAGCCCTTTTAGAAGTTATATCTGGTTCTTGAAGTCCTAATCCTTTTATAGGATTTAAAAAATAACCTAAAGTGCCTACCACAAGCATTCCTGTTATCAATGAAATAAAAATCAAAGGGATAAATTTTTTGAAAGAATTTTTTAATAACTTTGTATCCATCCCTAAAAAACTACCAATAATTAAAGCTGAGACAAAAAAGGTAGTAAAACCGATTCCCTTAGCACCACTTAAATGTTTAAAATTATTTAATGTTTCTGATTGAATAGATGCAAAAAAAGAATTATTTTTGAAAAATTGAACCGTAAATAAAATAGAAGGGACGATGATGCATAAAATAGCTCCTCCCCCGATATCTTTTAAAATAGGAGTATTTTTGCCAATAGCTTGCAAAATAGCAGCTAAAAGTATTGCAATTAATAAAGGAGTGATAAAGGGGTGTGTGGAGGCTTGAATGGTCTTTGTTGTTTTTGAGGCATAAGAAAATAACAATGGTAATCCGACTAGTTGGATTAAAACAATTGCAACAATAATACAAAAAACAGGAATACTGAAACCTAAAATAGTTTTTTTAGGGATAGTGTTTTTTTTGTTCTCCGTTAAATTAGCAGACAAATTCATTGACGGACTACTCCGGTTCTTTGAGCAGCTTCAGCTACTGCTGAAGAAATTTTTATAACTACTTCTTTATTAAAAGCACTTGGTAAAATATTTTCTTCATTTAAGTCTTTATCTTCAATGATTGCTTTAAGAGCATAAACAGCTGCTTTTTTCATTTCTTCATTAATTTGAGTTGCTTTAGCATCTAAAGCACCACGGAAAACCCCAGGAAAAGCTAAACAATTATTAACTTGATTTGGAAAATCAGATCTACCAGTTGCAACTATTCTTGCACCACCTTTTTTAGCTTCATCAGGCATAATTTCAGGAATTGGATTAGCCATAGCAAAAACAATCGCATCTTTATTCATAGTAGATACCATTTGGCTTGTTACGATACCAGGAGCAGAAACACCAATAAAAATATCTTTTCCTTTAATAATTTCTTTTAAAAGACCTTTTTCATGGTAAATATTAGTTATTTGTGCTAACTTATATTGTTCTTTATTTAACGTCACATCTTCTTTATGTAAAGCGCCTTTTTTATCAACTAAAACAATATTTTTAGGTTTTAACAAAAACAACATTTTAGCTACTGCCATACCAGCAGAACCAGCACCACTAATAACTATTTGAGCGTCTTCAATAGATTTACCAACCACTTTTAAAGCGTTTAAAATTCCTGCAGAAGCAACAATTGCAGTTCCATGTTGATCATCATGAAAAACAGGAATATCAAGTTTTGCTTTTAAAGCGTCTTCAATTTCAATGCATTCAGGAGCTTTAATATCTTCTAAATTGATAGCACCAAAAACAGGAGCAATTTTTTCCACAACATTAATAATTTCTTTAGTGTCTTTAGAATCAATACAAATTGGAAAAGCATCCACTCCAGCAAATTCTTTAAAAAGAATGGCTTTTCCTTCCATCACCGGTAAAGAAGCATGTGGGCCGATGTCGCCCAAACCTAAAACCGCAGTTCCGTTAGTAACAACACCTACCATATTGCCTTTCGTGGTATAACGATATACATTATTTTTATTTTCTTTTATTTTTAAACAAGGCTCTGCCACTCCAGGTGTATAAGCTAAAGATAAATCATTTAAATTTTCTACTTTAACTTTGCTAATAATAGCAAGTTTACCTTTGTTTTTTTCATGTAATTGTAACGCTTTTTCTTTTAAATTCATTTTTAAAAAAATTCCTTTTTTACTTTCTTTTTTGGTTGATTTTAATTCATTAAAAAATAATCATCCTTTTATATTTTATATTTTATTTTATGTTTTTATTTGCACAAATTTTCATTTTTTGGATAAATTAAAAGATTTTTTTACAAAAAATAAATTATTTGACTTTCATTTAATAAGGTTTAAAAGATAAAAATTATAATTTAGGCATCAATATTGAGTTTCTTTTTTTTGTTTTTATCATTGATGTTTATTGGATATATTCAAAGATTGATAAAAAATAATTAAAATCTTTAATGTATGAATATCTACAAAATGTTGTAATTAATAAAAATATCAATAGCAAATTATTTTTTGAACCTAAACAACTCAGTTTTTAAAATTATTTTCAAATAAACAATTTCTAAATCACACTAAAAACATAAAAAATCTTACACTCAAGAAAATAACTTTAATAGGTTTTTAATTGATGATTTTTGTGAAATTTTATTTGATGAAAATATTACTTTGAATTAAAAAGACCAACCTTTAAGCTAGTCTTTGGAATATTTAATTTTTATAATAATTAAATAATTGAAATATTAGTAATTTTGTTATCTTTTATTATCTTTAAAATCATGATTAATCCAATTTTTAATATTTTAAATATTGTTTTTATCACTTAAAAACCATAAATAAAATTGTTATTACAAACACATTCATAAGTCAAATAATTTTTTAATATCTATTTCGATGATGCAAATATTTTGACTTTTATTTAATAATATGTTATATTAAAAATATATTTTAATTATAGTAAAAAGCTAAAAAATGCTTTAGAAAAAAGGGAAATAATGATCAATCAAACAGTAGAACATATTTTATTAAAATTTTTACTTTTAAACCCCAAGGCTTTTGACCAAATAGTCAACAAAATTAATATACATGATTTTAACGATGCAAAGGTGAAATTCATTTATAATCTTTTATTGGGTTTAAAGCAACAAAAACAAATTTGGGATATCAACAAAAGTGATCTTTTTTTAACTAATATTCCTAAGTTTAAACGACCGCATATCAAAAATTACTTAATTGAAATCGTTCAAAATACCCCTTTATGCCAACTGACAGAAATTGACAGTTATATTCAACAAATCAAACAATATAGTTCCGAAAAGGAAATTGAACAAATTACTAACAAAACTCACCTTTTTACTACCCCAAAAGATCTGATGGAAATTATTTTACAAAAAACCATTTTTAATCCTAGTAAAAACGGCTTATTAGGGCTTGATACTGGTTTTAGTCAATTAAACAACGACACTTTAGGCTTCCAAAAAGGAGAGTTAATTATTTTAGGAGCTCGTCCAGGAGTTGGCAAAACTACGTTAATGATGAATTTAGCCATCAATATTATCACCAAAAACCTCAATTCAAAAGTAGTAATTTTCAGTTTAGAAATGAGTAATACTCAATTGATTTTGAAAAGTTTAAGTTCGGTTTCTAATGTCGATATGCGCCGCTTGCGTTTAGGCGAAGTTAGTGAAAAAGAAAAAGCTAATATCATTGTTTCTTCTCGTGCCTTAGAACAATTGCAATTATTTTTTGATGATGAATCATCGTTAGTGTCAGAAATTGAAATTAAATGTAATGAATTTAGACAAACTAATGGTCTAGATATTGTTTTTATTGATTATTTACAGTTATTACAAGATAAACCAGTAGATAAAATTTCGAATCAATTAAAACAATTAGCTAAAAAACTAAATATTGTCATTTTTTGTCTCGCTCAATTAAACCGTGATTCTGCCAAAGGAAATACACCCAGAAAACCAAAATTAACAGATTTAAAAGATACTGGTAACATCGAACAAGACGCTGATTTAGTGATGCTTTTATATTGTGAAACTAACATCACTATTGCGAGTTTGCCACAATCAAAATATGAACTGATTATTGCCAAAAACAGAAACGGTATTTCTAATAAATCCTATCAACTCAATTTCAACAATCAAACCCAAACTTTTACAGAAAAATTAGAAGAATAACCAATAATTACAAATAATAATTTTTCTTGCCACATTTCTTTAAATATGTTTAAAAATATCGATTTAGTTAAATAATGATTATACTTGTCAAACAAAGGTCATCTATGTGATAACTTTTTTTATTGGCGAAATATTGATTTATCATATCGTTGGATTCATAAATAAAAATGTTTGAAAATTCAAAATATAGTTAACCCAAAATAAAAAAATAATTCCTAAGTTATTAATTATAATTATACATCAAAAAAACAAATTTTACGCTTGATAAAATTAATTTAACGAGGTTTTGACTAGCGATTTTTGTTAAATTTTGATTTGGTAAAAATTACTATTTATCAAAAACTGAATTATAAAAACCAAAAAAGATCAAATGAAAAATTGGTCTAGATTATGTTTTTACATTTTTTTAATTAAATTTAGAAATAAATTATTATTATGTGTGTGTTAGTATCTATAAGATAATAATTTGAATAATATTTATTTGGATTAAAAATTTAAAATAATTGATTTTACTAACTTTTTTAATCATTTGACAAAAAATAGACTCTTGAAAAAAAGTATTTTGTGAATTGTTAAAAACTAGAATTACTAAAATAAATAGATGTATTTTTTGAGCATTTACCTATTGAATCATTGATTTTTAATGTTTGGTTTTACTCACCTTTAACTACCCACCCAAAAATAACGTTAAAACATAAATAAAATAAGAAAAATACTAAAAAACTTGACTATTGAATGATTTTATTATAAAATATTAATGATGGTAAAACAGTTGCAATTGTAATCATTAAGCTAATCTCTTGTCTTTAAGAGACTTTTCTAAGTAATTCTTTGCTGTTTGAGAAAGAAAAGAAAGTAGATGATTGTTAATGGTTCAATTGCAAAACTTATACCTTAGAAAAAAAGGAGAGTTAAAAAAATGTCAAGATATACAGGTTCGCTTTGGAAAATTTCTAGACGCCTAAATTATTCTGTTACAGAAACTAGTAAAGAATTACGCAAAAGAGCTTATGCTCCTGGTCAACACGGGCAAAAAAGAGTTAAAATAAGTGATTATGGTTTGCAATTGCGAGAAAAACAAAAATTACGTTTCACTTATGGCATGTCAGAAAAGCAATTTCGTAAAACTTTTGAAAACGCCAGCAAACTAAAAGGGATTCATGGTGAAATGTTTTTAGTTTTATTAGAGTCACGCCTTGATAATGTGGTTTATCGCTTAGGTTTTGCAACCACTAGAGCGCAAGCTAGGCAACTAGTTAATCACGGTCATATTTTAGTCGATGGTAAAAAAGTAGATATTGCATCTTATCGTCTTAAACCAGGCCAAACTGTTACTTTAAGAGAAAAATCTAAAAATCTAAAAATAGTTAAAGACGCTTTGGAAAGAAAATTTGTCCGTTCAGATTATGTTTCTTTAGATAAGCAATTAATCGGAAAATACGTGAGATATCCCCAAAGAAATGAATTTTTAGCCGAAATTAATGAACAATTAATTGTTGAATATTACAATAGATAACTAAAATACCCTTGGAAATAGGGTGTTTTTTTGTGCAAATAATAATAAAACAATGAAAAAATAAACTTTGCGGTCAAAAAAACAATCAATTATCTTTGTTATCTTTGTGACTTTTACAACGCCATTCCAAAAAAAGAGTTTTAGCGGTCAATTATGTGTTACTATTTAACTTAGACTTTGAAAAATTCTTAAAAAGGATCATTAATTTATTTTATGAAAAAAAAGAATTTGAAACAAAAAGAGACAGTTAAATTTCTTAAAAAAATAAGTATTCAAAATCATCAAGAAACTTTTCAAACTCTGGGTTCTTCTTGGAAAGGTTTAGATAAAAACAAAATAATTTTACAAAGAAATTTGCATGGCTTGAACCTTTTAACTAAAGAAAATAAAAATAATTTTTTGAAAAAAATAATAGAAATGATTATTACACCCTTTAATCTTGTTTTAATTATTTTAATGGTCGTTTCTTTGATTAATGACGTTATTATTCCACGCAATACAGGAAGTAAAGGTAATTATGTTACTATTATTACTACGTTTATAATGTTTATTAGTTCTTTTTTAGTTCAATTTACTCAAGAAAACAAATATTTAAAAATTACTTCTCAATTACAAAAACTAGTTCAAAACACTACTGCTGTTAAACGCAACAATCAAAAGCAAGAAATTCCTTTAGAAGAAGTTGTTGTAGGAGATCTTATTTTACTTGCTGCAGGAGATATTGTGCCTGCCGATCTTAAATTACTTGAAACTAAAGATTTTTTTGTTAAAACAAGTACTTTTACTGGCGAATCTGAGCCAGTTGAAAAAAAAGCAGAAGCAATTGGACAATACGACAATTTTTTAGAAGATCCAAGATTAGTTTTAACTGGTTCTACAGTTATTTCTGGTTATGCTACAGGGATTGTTGTTCTTGTTGGTAAAGATACTTATTTAGGAAAAATAAATAAAGAAATTAACCAAAAAAAAGGCATTTCTCATTTAGATTCTAATCTTAATCAAATCGCTAAATTATTATTCATATGTATTTTTATGATATTGCCTTTAGTTTTTGGTTTTAATTATTTCAAAGAAAAAAATGATTTTTTACAAACAATTTTATTTACTTTAACAATTGCCTTTGGTTTAACTCCTAAGATGCTTCCTTTGATTATTGCTACTTCTTTTTCTCAAGGAATTGTTGCTTTATCGAAAAAAAAAGTTATTGTTAAAAATTTAAATGCTATTTCTAGTTTTGGTGCTACAAATGTTCTTTTTACTGATAAAACTGGTACTTTAACCGAAGATAAAGTTTTTTTAGAAGACTTTTGTGATTTAAAAGGCAAGCAAAATATACGTGTTTTAAAACATGCTTATTTAAATAGTTTTTTTCAAACTGGATTAAAAAGTTTAATTGATGAAGCTATTATTAAAAAAGTTGATGAATTTTCTTTAGATAATATTACACAAAATTTTATCAAAATTGATGAAATTCCTTTTGATTTCAAAAGAAGAAAAATGAGTATTATCATAGAAGATAAAAACCATAAAAAACAAATGATTACTAAAGGAGCAATTGAAGAAATTTTAAATATTTGTGATTATGTTGAAATTGAAGGCAAAATAGAACCTTTGAATTTAAAAAATAAAAAACTAGTTTTAGACAAAACTGTTGTTTATAATCAAAATGGTATGCGAGTAGTTGGTGTTGCTCAAAAAAATATTTTCCAAAATCAAACACAAATTAAAGAAGAAAAAATGGTACTTATTGGATTACTTACTTTTTTAGATCCAATTAAAAAAAGTTCAATAAAAACTATTGCATCATTTCATCAAAAAGGTATTGTTGTCAAAATTTTAACAGGTGATAATGAGATATTAACTAAAACTATTGCTCAAAAATTACAAATTAATACAACTTATTGTTTGCAAGGACACGTTATTGACCAATTAAATGATGAAACTCTATATGAAGAAGCTCAAAAAACTCATTTATTTATAAAATTATCTCCTGAACAAAAAGCCCGCATTATTTCTCTTTTTAAAAAAAAAGGTAATATAGTTGCTTTTATGGGTGATGGCATTAATGATGCTTTTGCAATGCAAAAAGCTGATGTAAGTATTTGTGTAAATACTGGAGCTGAAATCACTAAAGAAATAGCTGATATTATTCTTTTAGAAAAAGAATTAAACGTTTTAGAACAAGGAATTTTAGAAGGAAGAAAAACTTATACTAACGCAATTAAATATATTAAATTCACTTTGTCTTCTAATTTTGGTAATTCTTTAAGCATTTTATTAGCTAGTTTGTTTTTGCCATTTCAACCAATGTTAGTTTTGCAAGTTTTATTTTTAGATTTAATTTATGATTTAATTTGTTTTTCTATTCCTTTTGATAATGTTGACCAAATATATTTGAAAAAACCTTGTAAGTTTGATTTTAAAAACATTAAAAATTTTATGCTTTGGTTTGGTATTCTTTCTTTTTTTATAGATTTTCTCTTTTTAGTAGGGATGTCTGTTTTAGGAAAAGTAGAAAAAAACGAATCATTATTCCAAACAAGTTGGTTTATTTTTTCAATGTGGTCGCAAACATTAACTCTTTTTTTATTAAGAACAGATAAATTTTTTAACAAAAAGAAACAAAAAAATTTCCCTTCACCATTAATTATTGTTTTTTCTATTTTAGGACTTATTGTTTCTACTTTTTCTCCTTGCATTGAATTAATTCAAAAAGCTCTTAAATTAGATTCTAATTTTTTTAAATCTACAAGCTCTTTTATTTGGTTATTGTTAATCTTTTTATTATTTTTTTATTGCTTAGTTATGACTTGGGCAAAAAAACTTTTTATTAAAAAAAATAAACAATTATTATAGCGATAATTTCATATTCATCAATGAAGTATTTATTTATTGAGAAGGGAAACTTATGAATCTTTTTCCTCTTTTCTTTTTTTTGTTTTTTACCTTAGCTTTTCTAATTTTTAGTTTTTTATTGGTTGAATATCAAATTTTAAAAATGATTTGCTTGTTGTTGTGGTGGGTTTCTTTAGCTTATTTATTACAACAACAACACACCCCCATTTATAGGTTTTTTAAAGACCAATTAAAAATAGATATTTCAGAAAATTTTTACTATTCATTTTTAAATTTTATTTTAACTAGCATTATTATTATTAAAGCCCCTTATTTACGCAATATTTCTAATAATTGGGTCAAATATTGGCACGCCAAAAGAAAAAATGTTTTTATGGGTGGCGATCTTACTCAAAAAGAAATTATTGCAACTGTAATGGAACTTTCTTCCCAAAAAATCGGGGCTTTAATTACAATTGAAAAAAATAACACTTTAGAACAATACGCCCAAAAAGCTATTTTAATTAATGGCGATGTTTCCAAAGAACTTTTATTAAATATTTTTACCCCCAACACCCCCTTGCACGATGGAGCAGTCATTATTCGCGGTGATAAAATTTTATGTGCCGGCGCTTATTTTACCTTGTCTTCGGCTGATGAAAATTTTGACAAAAAAACAGGTTCACGCCACCGCGCCGCTTTAGGCATCAGCGAGATTACTGATAGCATGACTGTTGTTGTGTCGGAAGAAACAGGCAATATTTCGATCGCTTTAGAAGGCATTATGATCAAAATTAACGAAAAAGCCAAATTGCAAGAATATCTTGCTATTTTTATGAATTAAAAAAAGAGGAACTAAATGCAAAAAAGAAAATTTGGAATTGTAGTTGATTCTACTTGTGGAAGTGATTGTGGCAAAAATATCTTTTCAGATATCTCAATAGTCCCTTTAACAATCATTGTTGATAACAAAAGTTATGTTGATGGCACAATTGATAATGAAACCTTACTGGGTTTTATTGACAACAAACAAAAAGTAACTACCAGCCAACCTAATCCGAATCTGTTTATAGAAGCTTTTGAACAACAATTTGCTTTAGGTTATGAACATGTTATTTGTTTAACTTTATCTCATAAATTAAGTGGGACTTTTAATAGTGCTCTTTTAGCCAAAAAGATGTTAAATGAAGATAGAATTACTGTGATTGATACTGAAAATATCGGTCCTGCAGTTATTTTTGCTTTAAAAAGAATTAAATCCTTGCTGATACAAAATCCTAATATAACTCATCAAGCATTAACTTTTCAAATTCAAAAAGACCAAGATCAAGGTTTTTTACTGTGTACAGTAGAAAATTTAAAAATATTAGCCAATAATGGGCGGATTAGTAAATTGAAAGTTATTATCGGCAATCTTTTCAAAATACATCCGATTTTAAAATTTCAAAAAAATGTTTTATCAATTGAGAAAAAAGTTCGCCATTTTACTAAATGTCTCGATTATTTAGTCCAAATAATTTTAAACGAAAAAACAAGCCAACATATTTTGGATATACAAATGATTTATGTCAATGATGACAGTCACGCCCAAGCACTTTTAACTAAAATTAACGCTTTAGGTGATCCACAAATTAAAACATCGCTTTATGGAAAAATTTCTCCTGTGGTAGCAGCCCACATTGGGTATAAAGGTTTTGGTTTATATCTTAATAAAATTAATATTTAACAATAAACCTTTATTTATTTGATTTTTAATGCTTTTGAAGTTACAATAAAATTATAATTATTTTTTTAGTTACATTTAAATATGAACATATTTCATGATTTTAGAAAAGAAAAGTAAATATCTATATCTATAAACTCTAAGAAAAAAAATTATATCATATGTTTTATTTTGTTACTATTTTTATTAATCGCAATCATTTCTTACGTTCTTACGTTTTAGAAAATTATTGCAAAATGTCAATGCAAAATAATTTTAAAACCAAAATAACTTCCTCACTACAATAACTTTGTCAGACAAAAGAAATACTGTTAGTAACATGCAAAAATTTTTAGTTCAAATAAATTCAACTTATTTGTTGACAGAAGAACAAATTTATAGAATTAGTTTTGAATAAGACGTTATTTTAAAAACATAAAATAATAAAACTAAATTTACAAAAGATAAAAATTCTAAATTAATAATTTAACTCTTAATTTCTTAGAAGACCTTAAATTCTCCAAGGATGATTTAAAATCAGAAGTTTAAACATCATTACAATATTAGTTGCTGCTTTTATAGAAAAAAATGTTTTTTCGTTAAACCTTAAAATAAAAAGACATTCAGATGAAATATGGATTAGAAAAAATGGTAATTGATATTAATTTTTGATCTTGCACTTTTAAGACCGTGTTACGTGGTCTTTTTGAAATAATAAACTAGCTTTATGATAGTTTAAAAAGGATTTGTATGATTATTTTATCGATTGAAACCAGTTGTGATGAAACTAGTGTAGCTATCACTCAAAATGGCAAAAAAGTGTTATCAAATGTAGTTTTTTCCCAAATTAAATATCATCAAATATTTGGTGGGGTTGTTCCTGAAATAGCTTCTCGAAAGCATATTGAATTAATGACTTTAATTTTGGAAAAAGCTTTAAAAGAAGCTCAGATTCAACCGCAAGCAATTGATTTGGTAGCAGTGACTCAAGGACCTGGTTTGATAGGTTCTTTATTGGTTGGCATTAACGCTGCAAATGTTTTCGCTTACACTCACCAATTACCCCTTTTAGGCGTTAATCATTTGTTAGGACACATTTATGCAGCCCAAATTGAGCACCAAATTAAACCGAATTCATTAGTCCTTTTAGTTTCAGGTGGGCATACCGAATTACTTTATTTCAAAGATCATTGTCAAATCAAATTATTGGGGACAACTTTAGATGATGCTGTCGGTGAAGTGTATGATAAAATCGCCAAAATACTAAACTTACCTTATCCTGGCGGATCTGTAGTTGATCATTTAGCTCAAACAGGGACAGATACTTATCATTTGGTCAGACCTTATTTGAAAAATCATAACTTAAATTTTAGTTTTTCTGGTTTAAAAAGCACTTTAGTGAATTTAGTGATGAAACAACCCTTTCAAAATCTTAATATCCCTGATATATGTGCTTCTTTTCAAGCTAGTGTAGTAGATGTTTTATTTCAAAAAACCCAACGAGCTTTAAAGCGTTACCCAGTGTCGCAATTAATTGTAACTGGCGGAGTGGCCGCTAATTTTAGTTTAAGAAAAAAATTTAAAACTGGATTTTCTGATTTAGAAGTAATTTTCCCTAGTGCTCAATATTGTACTGATCAGGCAGCCATGATAGGGATTGCTGCTTATTATCAAAATAAAATTACTAAAGCTTCAAAAAAATACGATTTAACAGCTTTAACTAATTTAACCTTTTAACTTATTTTAATTATTTTGTTGCAGATCATAAAATACTAAGGAGACTCTCTTCAAAACATGTCTTTTTAGTTTGCTACATTTTCAAATAAATTTCAGAAACTAGCCAATATTGGGGTTTATAGTGAAATTAGAAATGCATTCATTATACAAAGTAAATATTTCTAAAATCAAGACTAGTTAAAAGCTGGTCTTTTTTTTGTTTATTGAATTTATTTGAATCATGAAATTATTACAATATAACAGACTTGTTTTGAATAAAAAGTAAAAAACAAACTAATAAAAAGTTGTTAAAATGCTGTCAGAAAAGCAAACGCTATATAACCACTACAAAAACAACTCTATCAAGTAAAATTATATTATAATATACAATTCAAGATATGTCTGATAATACACTTTTTGAGTTTTGTCTTTTAAACACACCAAAGATAGTGATTACAACAAAAATATGAAAAATGGCTACAAAAAATTAAAATTAAACATTTAATAAAGTAACTTAATTTTGTTTTTAAGTTTTATTTTCTTGAAGGTTTCAACTTTTCAACTTATAAAGTTCGTCTTTGGTTAGATTAAATTATTAAGTAGTTAAAAAATCATTATCCACAAAATAAAAAATAATAAATACAAGCGATAATTTATTACATCTTTCTCAAATAAATAGGAAAAATTTTATCAAATTTATGCCAATTTTCTTTTTGGAAAAAATATTGATATATAACTTCATTAGGGGATGATGCATCGAGTTGGAAAATGATCTACAAAGAGCAAAGAGGGATTTGGCGATGATGTCGCTAAGGTAATTATTTTATTGATAATTTTGTTAAAGTTTCTGATTTTACCCAGCCGTATTTGTCAATAATGAAATTTAAAACTTTTATGCGACTATTAGTTAATGTTTGTATTTTAGTATAATCAATAGGGAAAGTAATAATTTCATCAGGATCGCTACATCTTAAAATATTACACAAATTTTTAAAGACATAACTTTTTGATCAAACTTCAACTTGGTTTGCTACTAACAATTATCCAAATTCTACTAAAATGTTTAGCGTGAGCATAATATAATAATTTATACAATTTCCAACGATTAACTTCAATTTTTTAAATCAGATAATTAGCAACAATAGTCCAGATTTTGCCGTTAGATTGGTAGATTGGGTTTCTCTGGTTTTTTTGGTCTATATTTGGGTTGATGAATTATTAGCCGAAAAAAAATTATGCCATCATTTGTTGTGTTTTGGGATGTTATAAAAAATTGTAAATGTTTTAGACGCATTTTTAATAGGCTATTTTTTTATTTTTTTATATTTTAAACAAAAATTCAATAAGTTCGGGAAAAAAAGATAAAACAATTATTACTTTCATATTATAAGACACAATATTTCCTAAAAGGTTACCAATTTTTTTCATTTTTTACACAACTGTGTTAAAAAATTTTTGATAGAGTTTTGGATGATTGTTGAAAAATCATTTATTTAAAATGCCTTTTTTTTCTTAAAAACACAAAAAGACTAGTTGCAAAAACTAGCCTATTTAAGTATTAAAAATTAATTTATTTATAATTTTTTATAATAGTGTAGACGAAAGTCTGCAAAGTTCGTTGGAAAGCGTAGTGCTTGGAAACTTGCCCGCACGGTTTGGACGGAAGCAGATTATAGTATATATAACAAAAACACAAATCCCATCATTGAGGCGTAATTTATCTATTCGTATTTGAATATGACCTATTGCATTATTATAGCATTCAAAAAAACAATTAATGGTAAAATTTTTATATTTTCCAAGTTGTTTTAATGGTTTAAAATATAAAAACACCTTAATTGTTATAGTTTTTGAATGATTATGTTTTTTTATGGAAAATAAGTTTCAAAGGGGTTCCCTCTAAAGAAAGGTTTTGACGGAATTGATTTTTTAAAAACCTTTCATAAGAAAAGTGAATATATTTTGGATCATTGACGAAACAAAGAAATTCAGGCGCCTTACTTTTGATTTGAAAAATATATTGAAATTTAGCTTTTCCTTGGTTAAAAAAAGTAGGAGGAGTCGTAAGGGTTGCTTCTTGCAAAATATTGTTCAAAAGGCCGGTGTTAAACGTTCTTTGATAATTGCTAAAAACTCTTTTTAAAATAGCAAAGATTGATTGAATACGGTTTTTCTTTAAGGCTGATAAAAAAATAACTGGAGCATATGATAAAAAAATAAATTCCTTGCGGATATTTTCTTCAAATTTCTTCATGGTGTTAGTTTGTTTGGGAATTAAATCCCATTTGTTGACAATAATAAGACATGCTTTGTGATGTTCTAAAATAAAACCAGCAATATTTTTGTCTTGCTCTAAAATGCCAGCTTGAGCATCGATTACTAAGCAAGCAATATCACACTTATCTAAAGCCCCTAAAGCTCTTAAAACACTATATTTATCTTCTTGTTCATATATTTTTCCTCTTTTTTTAATGCCGGCAGTATCAATAATTTGATACTTTTGTCCTTCGTTTTCAAAAAAAGTATCAACAGCATCGGTAGTAGTGCCTTCGATATCGGAAACAACCATTCTTTGGAAAGTTAAAAGAGAATTGGTAAGAGTTGATTTACCAACATTGGGGCGTCCCACAACACAAAATTTAATAAGGTTATTTTTTGTTTCTTCTACTGTTTTATTTGTGTTTTGGGCAATGAGGTTAGTAGTTGTATTAGGGTGATTGCGATAATGGAAAATAATTTTATCTAAAAGATCACCAATTCCGATTCCGTGATGAGCGCTGATAGGAAAAAAAGCGTCAAAACCTAGGGCATAAAATTCGTAAGTATTGGATAATAAATCATGATTATCAATTTTATTGATAGCTAAAAGGACTGGTTTTTTAGTTTTATATAAAATTTTAGATAAATAACTATCACTTTCAGTCAAGCCAATTTGTCCATCTACTACAAATATGATTACATCAGCTTCATCTAAAGCTAATTGGGCTTGTTGCTTGATTTGTTCTAAAAAAGGGATATCTTTCATTTCAATCCCGCCTGTATCAATCACATCAAAAACCTGAGTTAACCATTCGGCACGAGCATAAATCCGATCGCGAGTAATGCCTGCTTTGTGATGGGTAATCGCTTGTCTTTTGCCAACAATACGATTGAAAAGGCTTGATTTTCCGACATTAGGACGACCTAAGATAGCTATTTTAAACGACATTAGAAACTTCTTTGCAACTTCTTTGTTGAATCAAAGAGCTGATTTTTAAAACCACTTCATCAATTGATAATTCAGTAGTGTCTAACAAAACCGCATCTGTTGCTCTTGACAAAGGAGAAAGTAGACGATGATAATCTTGGTGGTCGCGTTGTTTTAATTGTTCAATGATTTCTTGTATTTCAACAACTTTACCTTTTTTGTGAGCCTCGGCTTGGTTTCTTAAAGCTCTTTTGGTGATGTTGGCGGTTAAAAAAATCTTTAAATTTGCATCAGGGATAACAACAGTGCCGATATCTCTTCCATCCATAATTAAATAAGGGAAATGTTTGCAAATTTCTTTTTGTAAAGCCAATAATTTATCTCTAACTGTTTTAATTGTGGCAACCAAAGCAACGTTTTTTTCGACAACAGAATTTTTTATTTTTAAAGAAACATCTTGTTGGTTTAAAAAAATTTTATTATCAACATAAGAAATATGAACTTTATCTAAGGTTTGACTCAAAAGATGCTCATTTTGCAACGGAATTTTGTTTTCTATTAAATATAAAGTTAAAGCACGAAACATAGCTCCTGTGTCAATATGATTCCAACCTAATTTTTGCGATAGTTTTTGACTAACAGTACTCTTTCCAGCGCCAGCAGGACCATCGATGGCTAATTTAAAATTTTGCATATGAAATATTAACTCCTTAAAAATCATTTTTGCTTTTGATTGGTTAAAGTTTTTAATTTTTTGATTTCGTTAATCTTTAATAGTCGATAATCGCCAGTTTTTAATCCTTTAATAGTTAAGAAAGAATAGCGATAACGTTTTAATTTCAAAACTTTATGTCCTAAAGCTTCCATCATTTTTCGGATTTGGCGATTTTTTCCTTCGGTGATAACTATTTTTAGCCAAGTCGAAGGTTGGGGAAGACGACGATGTTTTAAAATAAGGACTTCTTGGGGGATGGACAAATAATTTTTATCAATTAGAATACCTTTGCGAAAAACAGCAAGATCTTTGTTGGATAAAAAAGCATTAATTTTAACATGATATTCTTTTTGGACATCAAAAAAAGGATGAGTTAATTTTTGAGTTAGATCGCCATCATTTGTAATTAAAAGTAGTCCGGTGGTATTAAAATCTAAGCGTCCGACAGGATATAACCTTTGAGTTTTTGCCTCTATGATCAAATCAAGGACAGTCTGTCTAGTTTTATTATCTTTGGCGGTCGAAAGGTAGCCTTGGGGTTTGTTGAGTAAATAATAAAATAAAGGTGTTTTAGTAATCAGGGTATTATCTACAGTAATAACATCAGAAGGACTAACTTTAGTGCCTAATTCATAAACTATTTGATTGTTGACTTTAACTCTTTTTTGCAAAATTAAAGTTTCTGCTTTTCTTCTAGAAACTAGATTAGCGGCGGCTAAAACTTTTTGTAATCTTTCCATAAAAAATGTCTAAAACTTCCTTTTTTGTTTTTGCAACACCCCAACTGTCAAACTTAAAAAAAATAACGTGGATAATATTTGTTTTTTTCGAACACATCATAATAAGCAATAAAATTATGATTACTATCTTGCACAATAAAAGGTTTTTCGGTAATGCATTGTCTGTGGTCTAAATAAATGCCATTTTTAACTAATTTAATCAAATAATTATTTAAAATAATTTTATCACAAGTAGCAAAAAAAGAAATATCTTCGACTAAATCATCTAAAGTTAATGCGTCAATTGTTTTTGTTAATTGTTTTGAATAAGAGCCAATAGCAATCCGTTGTAAAGACGAAAGGGCGCCGAAAGTATTCATCTTTGAGGCTATATCTTGAGCTAAACTACGGATATAAGTTCCCTTAGAAACACGAGTTATAAAAGAAATTTGATTATCTTTTAGATTAGATTGAGCTTCTAAATGGTGAATAGTAACTTCTTTAGGGGGTAAAGTTATGGTTTGATTTTTTCTGGCTAAATGATACATTTTTTGCCCATTAACCTTAACGGCTGAAAACATCGGGGGGGTTTGCAAATATGTTTGTTGATGAAAGCAAGCAAAACTATTTTGTATTAATTGTTCGTTTAAAACTATGTTTGTAGTATCTATTAATTTTCCTGTCACATCTAAAGTGTCATATTTTTGGTTAAAAACAAAAACTCCTTGATAAGTTTTATCCAGATGATCAAACAAAAAAGCTAATTTGGTGGCTTTACCGATACAAATAATCAAAAGCCCGGAAGCTAAGGGGTCGAGTGTACCTGTGTGACCAACTTTATCGAGGTTAAATTTTTTTTTAATTTGCCATACTACATCATGCGAGGTCATGTTAGATTTTTTGTGGACGAAAAAAAAACCACTCTTTTTAGTTGGAGACAAGATATTGTCAGCAACCATTATTTATGGGCTTTTAAAAAGGACAATAATGCTGGTTTTTCTAAAAAGCCAACTTGTCTGGCTACTTCTTGTTGGTTTTTGTATAAAACAAGAGTTGGAAAATGAGTAACTTGATGATCGATAGCTAATTGTCTAAATTCATCAATATCTACTTTGGCAATAACAACACCCTGTTCTGATTGTGATAATTCATTTAAAATAGGGGCTAATTTACGACATGGACCACACCAATTGGCAAAAAAATCAACTAAAACTAACCCTTTTTGGTTAATAAAATCTTTAAAATCTTGTCCTTGGTAGTTAATAATTTTATTTGTTGACATTTAATAAACTCCTTCTTTTATTCTTACAATTTATTATAACTCAAAAAGACGATAAATGAATAAATAATTTTTTTAATCTTTTTGTTGCTGGTTATCAAAAAGATTTTCTTTTGAATTTTTCAATTGTTTTCTAAGACGTTTAATGTTTAGACAGCCATAAAGCAAAAAAACAAAGGAAGATAAAAACAAAATGAGTTTGAAAAAGAAATTTATCCAATCGAAATGTGGTTCTTCAATAAGTGTAAAATCTTTGACTTTCAGATTAGTGATTTTTTGATCAAAAGTATTTTGTGATAAAGGTTTGAGTTTGCAATAAAAAAATTGACCGTTTTTGTCAATTATTTTAACAAAATGATAAAGTCCTTCTAGCCAACTGTTTTTAACGGTATAAGAAATATTTTTAATTTCATAATTATCAATTTTATGAAATAATTCGGCAACAGGGAGGTACGTTTTGTCTGAATTGAATAAAGATAAAAGTAAGTTATGTGGTTGATAAGAAGAAGAAAACATTATTAAAGCAATTGCTAAACTTAATAAATTCAAAATTAAAAAAATTAAGTATTTGTTAGCTAATAACGAAAATATTGAAACATCTAAAAACCAATAAATAACTTTAATGATTGCTATAATTGAGGTTAAAACTAGAAAAATCAAAACAAAAGTCAGAATAAAGGTAAAAAAGTTTTTAGAATCTTGATTTTCAATCACCAACGCGTTATCTTGAATATTTTTATTTTTCAAAAAATTTCTTATGTCTTCAACTGGTATAAATTCTTGGGTTTTTAAAAACTTTGCCAAATCTTTGATTAAATCTTGGTTTAAACTCACCAAAGCCTTGGCGTCGCTATAACACTTTTTTAAAATGTCTTTTTGAAATTCTTCTTTATCTTTGGATGAAACTGCTTTGTAGGCAAAAAAATGGGTTAACTCTGCAGCAATTTTTAAAGCTTCTTTAAAATCAGAGCAAGTTTCGTTGATAGGTTTTTTACAAATAACTTCTTCGGCGGCTTTGCCTGACAAAAGTACTGTAATTCTTTGAAATAAATCATCTTGAAAGGTTAGATAAGAAGAATTTGGTTGAGGAGCTAAAAATAAAAATTTATCACTTTCACGAGGAATTAAAGAAACAGAGCTAAGAAAATGCGACTTTTTTATTTGTGTGATAATTAACTTAGCGGCTTGATGGGTTGCAATGATTTCTTTAGTTTCTAGATCATATGTTTGATCTTTTTTACGAATTCCTAACAAACAATTATCTTTTGCTTCGATGATAGTATGCATGTCAATCGGAGACTGTTGGTTATTTGGGTTTTTAGTTAAATTTAAAAAAGCAGCTTCTTCAATGATCGCTTTTAATTGGGCAGCACTCATCCCTGGGGTTTCTTGGGCTAATTGCAAAAAATCAAAATTAAAGTTTTTACCTTGAGCGTATGACTTTAAGATAGCTTGCCGCATGTTTAAATCAGGCAGATCGATTTTAACTAAATAATCAAATCTACCGGGACGAATTAAGGCAGAATCAAGGATTTCAAAACGATTAGTGGCGGCAATAATAACAACAGGAGGTTTGCCATCAATTATATTTTGCTTAGTTTTAATCCCATCTAAAGCAGCCAAAAGGGCAATTAAAATCTCTTTTTCTTTTGGATTAAATTCGTTTCTGGTAGCTCCAAAAGAATCGATTTCATCAATAAAAATCACACTTCCTTTTGGATTTTTTTCTTTGTCGGTAGCTTCATTAAATAAATCTTTAATTTTTTTTGCACTATCACCGTGAATTCTTTGTAAAAAATCAGTACCGACAAAAGAATAAAAGGGAACATTAGCTTCACCTGCAAAAGCTTGAGCTAAAAAAGTTTTTCCAGTTCCAGGAGGTCCATAAAATAAAATTCCTTTAGGAATAGAAATATTATGGGTTTTATATTTTTCAGGGTTTTTAAAAAAATCGATAAAACGTTGTAATAATTCTTTTTCGGCTTTCATCCCTGACACTTGATCAAATTTAACACTAAATTCAATACGATTATAAGTAACATCATTTTTTTTAATTGGTGGTTTTTGATTTTTTTTATCATTATTAACAAAGCAAGTTTCGGGTTGATAAAAGGAAAGAGGAAAATATGATTTAGTTTTGGAGTTATTTTTTATTTGCCAAAGAATAATTAATAAAAAACTTCCCAAAAGAAAACTAAAAAATAAGAAAAAAAAATTTCTAAAACTAATAATTTTTTTAACTTTGAAAAACATTTTTATCACCATCGCTTTTAATAAAATTACAATCAATAATAATTTTTTTTGTTAGAAAAGATGAATTTCAAAAAAAGTTAAGTTTTATAAAGAAAAGATAAAAAAATCAAAATTAAATAAAAAAATAAAAGTTAGTTAGATAAAAAAATCAGTAATAAAAGAAAGTAAGAATTAACGGTAAAATTTGTTATCGTTTTTATGGCTTTTGCAAAAAAACCAAGGAAAAAAATGACAAACAAAAAAAGTTGTTAATAAAAAAACCGAAGCTAAATTTTTTTTGTACCATTTAAAAAAATATTAAAAAAATATCATCCAAATAAGCAATTTAATTTTTTGATGTTATAAAAAACTTGTTTAGAAAGTTTTAAAAACCAAAAATTTATTTTTTAAAAATATCGTATTGTTTTTTTATTTCATTTAATAAATGATGATAGATTTTGAGATTGCTGATGAGATATTTTTTAGCGTTTTCGTTGCCTTGACCAATTTTTTCTCCTTTATAACTATACCAAGAACCTGATTTTTGGATTAAGTTTAATTGGGTAGCAATTTCTAAAATTTCTCCAGCTTTAGAAATTCCTTTACCATAAATAATATCAACTATGGCAGTTTTTAACGGAGGAGCTAATTTAGATTTAAGAACTTTAATTTTAGAACGAATGCCGATCATTTCGCCGTTTTCTTTGATAACTTCTGTTTTGCGAATATCTAACCTAACAGAGGCAAAAAATTTTAAAGCTTTTCCGCCAGGAGTAGTTTCAGGATTGCCAAAAATGACGCCGGTTTTTTCTCTTAACTGGTTAATATAAATGACAACTGTGTTGGTTTTGGAAACAATACCTGATTGTTTGCGCATTGCTTGTCCCATCATTCTAGCTTGCAAACCGATATAATTACTGCCCATATCGCCTGATAGTTCAGCTTCAGAAACTAAAGCTGCCACCGAATCGATCACTAACAAACTAATACTACCGGAAGAAATTAATTTTAAAGCAATATCTAAGGCTTGTTCGCCTGAGTTTGGTTGTGATAAGTAAAGATTATTGATATCAACTCCGATAGCTTTTGCATAAGTAGGGTCTAAGGCGTGTTCGGCATCGATGAAAGCTACGTTTCCACCAGCTTTTTGGGCTTCAGCGATAGCGTGCAAAGTTAAGGTGGTTTTACCTGAACTTTCAGGTCCAAAAAGTTCAATAATACGACCTTTAGCGTAACCACCAACTCCTAAAGCGATATCAAGTAACAAAGAGCCGGTCGAAATAACTTCAATTCCTTTGGTAGCTTCATCGTTTAACTTCATGATACTACCTTTACCAAATTTTTTTTCAATTTCTTTGATGGTTTCTTCTAAATGTTTTTTAGAATTATTTTGCATATTTTACTTTTTCCTTTGAACTTTTTTAACACTAGTAAGATAAAAAATATCAAAACTATTCATTTTTTTGAATAAAAAGAAATTATTGATGACAAAAATAAATAATATCATATATCAAAAAGATTAAAGAAGAAAATCATTATATTAAAAACAAATATTACTTTATTTAAAATTATAACATAAAAAAAGACAAATACAAACATTAAAAAAATCAAAAAGAGGGTTAAAAAATATTTTTTAGGATTTGATTTTATAAAATTTGTTTGAACCTAAAAAAATTAATTTTTGGGTTTCAAGAGTATTAGATTTTGCCTGAATATTAATTTTTTGATTTTTTTGCTAGTTTTGATAAATTTAAATTTCAACTTGTAAAAATAAAAAATAACAGGCTCAAATAAAAAAAATAGGGATAAGGGACAAAAATGTTTGCGCCACTTATTTTTTGGTTATTTTGTACGCTATTTTGAGAATTAAGTTATTTTATGAAATAAACAATTATAAAATAACTTCAAGAAGTAATATATTTTGAATAATGAGTATCTTTATGATCATTTGATTGATGATAAGTAACTTTTTTAACTAATATTTAATTTTTTCAGTTCTTAATGATGATTTTGGCAAAACCAATTAAAAAAAGATTTCGTTTTCCATCATTCAGGAGAAAAATTTTTAACAATGATTTTATAATTTTTAAAAAAATAATCAATCCCAGAGATAATGGTTAAAATAATAGCTAAAAGTAAAAAAACATTTCCGCTTGAGTTTAAAATATTAAATGTTTGTTTAATAATTGAAAGTGATTCTGAATTTAAATCTGATAAAAAAGGTAAATATAAACCAAAAAAGAGACAAAAAATAGCTAAAAAAGTAAATATTGTTTTTAATTTTCCCCAAAAAGAAGCAGCTATGACAAAACCTTTGTCAGAAGTCAATAAACGAATACCGGTTACTAAAAACTCCCTAATTACAATAATCATCACAATCATAGGGAGAAATTTTTTATCAATTGTGAATGGGAGAGGTTCTATTTTTGGTGATGGTTGCTGAGCTTTAAATTGACAAAGACAAAAATAAAAAAGAGCAATAATAACTAATAATTTATCAGCGATTGGATCAAAAAATTTACCAAAAACTGTTTGTTGTTGGTATTTTCTAGCAATATAACCATCAAAATAATCAGTAATAGCAGCTAATAAAAAAATAATTTGAAAAGCTAGAATAAAACGCCATTCATTTTTTTCTAAACACATTAAAGGCAAGAGGAAAAAAATCAAAACAATTCGAAAAACGGTAATTAAATTAGCCACCAAACGGAACACATCAAACCTACTTCCAAATATTTGTTAGAATATATAACCACTTATTTTAGTATTTTTAAACCTAAAAAATGTTTTTTTAAACGTAATTCCAAAACCGCCCTTATTGCAAAAAAACATTGAAGTTGATAAAATAAACTATAAAGCAAAAAAATATGCTATAATATTTTCCATATACTATTTTTATTATACCAATTATTAATCAATAAAAAAATAAAATCTTAATTTTTTTAATCAATAAAAAAATACACCGACGTCAAAAATGAAAAGTGTCAGTAATTATTTGAATAAAAAAATAAAAAATTAATAAATATTTTAAAAAAGCTAAAAAGCAAGTAAATTAAAGCTATTGGCAATTAAAAAAGTGAATTTTGTAGGATTCAAATTATTTATTTCAAAAAAATAATTAGAAAAATATTACAATTGCCAATTTTAAAATTAGTACCCTTATTTTAATTTTATATAAATATGAATAAAATTTTGGAAAAAAAGTTTTTCTAAAGTTCTTTTTTGTTTTACAAATTTATAATTTCAAGGTATAATATTTTATGTTGTTAAATTATTAGTTGGCGGTTGTGGCGAAGTGGTTAACGCGGCGGCTTGTGGCGCCGATATGCGTGGGTTCGATTCCCATCAGCCGCCCCAACAACAATAAATTAAAATTAAGGCCCATAGCCAAGTGGTAAGGCAACGGACTTTGACTCCGTGATTCGTTGGTTCAAATCCAGCTGGGTCTGCCATTTTTTTAATCAATAAAAAATTTAAAAGCGGGTGTGGCGGAATGGTAGACGCACTAGATTTAGGATCTAGCGCTTTAGCGTGCAGGTTCAAATCCTGTTACCCGTACCAATAAAACCATTTCATTCAGGGATATGATGTTAATGGTAGCATAACGGTCTCCAAAACCGCTCGTTCGGGTTCGAATCCTGATATCCCTGCCATTTAAATTAATCTTTTTGAAAACACAGATAAAATTTATTTTTACTAAAAGAAAGATAATTTTAAATTTGTATCAAAAAATTATTTTTGTTTTAGCAAAAAAATATTTTCGAATAAAAAAAATTCATTTAACGATTGACAATTAAACTTTTTTTTGATTAAATAAAGTTGTAGATATGATAAATTTGTATCATTAAATTTATTAGAAATTTGTGTGTCGGTTTTGCCTTTTTTAGAAGTAGTGATTTCGTTTTTTCGTGACTATCACTTAATTGCTTGTGGTACTGTTTTAATTGTTTTCCCAGTTTTTATATTTTTGTTTGTTAAAGGTTTTATTAAATTATTATTGTTTGTTTATTATATTAATTTTTGGATTGCTAATTTTTTTAGTCTTCCTAAAAAACAGTCGGTAACAAAAAACAACGATAATCAAAATCATTTGCCTAATATTTTAATCAATAATAAGGATTTAGATTCAAATTGTTTGATTAATTTAAAATTGATCGAAATGATGGAAAGGAAAAACCATCATAACTCACAAACTGACTTGTTGGAAATGAAACAAAAAATGCTTGAAACTTATTTTAATCAAAAAATTTTTGAAATAGAAATCAAACAAAAAATAAAAGACTTAGAAGAACAACAAAAACAAACCACTATTTCACAGCCAAAAGATTTTTTAGATGAAATACCTAAAACTTTAAGACAAATTTTAGAAAAATTAAGTAACGTCGAAGAAATGCAATTTGAAATTTTACAAGATTCTACAAAAAAAACTCATTACAATTTCGATAATAAAATATTATATGTCCATCCAGAAGATTTTTTACATATTAATAAAGCTTTAGTACAACAAAAAAATAAACAATTAAAAAATTAACCATCATTTTTAATAAATGATGGTTTTTTATTTTCTTGACTAATAAAATAATTATCATAAGTTTTATTAAAAAAAATTATTATATTATCTTAAAAAAATGCGATAGAAGTAATTTTTTTTAAAAACTAACTTATTTTAAAGCGATTATAACCAAATTTAATTAATAGGTTAAAATTATTTTCATAATTGATAATTTTTTAGTCCTTATTTGGTTTTTTAAAATAATGTTTAAGGGATTTTATTGATAAAGATTTTTTTAATTGTATTTTTTGATGGCTATATAATTTAAAAATAAAAGGATAAGCAAAAACTATAAAGCAAACAACAAGGTTTCATTAATGATATAAAAGATTTAAAAACAATAAAATACTAAAAAATTATTATAAACAACTGGTATTGTTTGTCGAAAAGGTAGCTTTGAAGTAAAGTTTTTTATTATTTTGAAAAATATTTTTAGTTGCCAAATGGGCTGATTGTTTTGTGACACAAGAATTATTTTGAAGTAATTTGATAATTTGAGAATTATTGTAAAAAGACAGATGAGGGGGAATTGGGCAAAATTACATGTAACAAAAATTATTTTTTTGTTGAAATAAAACTTTTCTTTCTGTTTTAGTATAATTTATTTGCGATAAGTTTTTGTTGATAAAAAGGTTTTTTTTGAAGTTGCTTGTTTTGTTAAATTGTTGTTGATTTTACTATCTGAGATTTCAATAATTCAGTTGGTATATTGAAAAAAACACTTTGGGTATTGTGTTAAACGATGATAACTAGTTTTTCTTAAGTGATTTGTTTAAAATAATCAAAAAATAATTTTACTTGTTTTTTCGTCTAAATTACCAGTTGGTTCACCAGCTAAAATCATTTTCAGTTCTTTTATTAAAGTGGGTACCGGTACGTCAAAAAACTACCACTTGGAAACAAATTTATGAGCCAAATATGTGTTTATTAAACTACCTATATTTTAACATAAAAAAAATACAAAGCAACAAAAAAAACAACAAAAAATGATTTTTTTTAAAAAAAGAAAAAAACAATACCAGAATCAAAATCAGATATTTTATAATATATTATTTTATATTAATTTTTAATAATAATATTATATAAAGATTCTGATTCTGATGTTTAATATATAATATATAGTAATACCAGAATCAAAATCAGATTATATAAAATTATAACTTAATTTTTTTTATTTGTCAAATGTTTTGCTTATTTTGTTAAATTATATATATTTTTTATCATTATAAAAAAAACCATCACAAAATGCCCTTCTAGGTTGAAGGGTTAATAATTATAGGTTTATTGGTAATAACGTCTCATTTTTTTTCGTTGGGGTTTAATAATAAATGGTTTTAAATCAGGGTTTTTTTGATAATAATTTTTATATTCAAGGGGCGCCATCCCATCTAACACTTGCATTTCACGTTCATAGTTATAAAAATGAATATATGAAGTAATAATTTCTTTCACTTTGTCAAAACTTAAATCTTTTTTCCTAATTAAATTAATAGTCTCGCGTTTAAAATTAGACCAAAAGGCCTCTATACATGCGTTATTTGATGGTGTGCCTTTTTTGGAAAAACTAGCAATCATGCCTTTATCTTTAACCGCTGTCATGTATTCTTTGGAGGTGTAAACGGTGCCCTGATCGCTGTGATGAATACAACCATTAGAAAAAGGTATTTTTGATAATGTTTGCATAACAAAATTAATGTCTTGTTTTTGAGATAAATTAAAGCTAATTATTTCTCTTGTATGTAAATCTAAAATAGCTGATAAATAAACCTTAGCGCCGTTTGGCATAATAATATAAGTAATGTCAGTACAAATCTTTTGTAAAGGTTTTGAGGCGTAAAAATTATTATTTAATTTATTTTGAAATGTGATTTTTCTTTGTTCGGCTTTGACTTGAAAATGTTTTGACTTGGTTTTTTGCATCCGTGATAACAAGTTTAATTTATTCATAATTTTTAAAACTGTTAAGCGTGATACTTTAAAGCCTGCTTTTTTCATTTTAAACCAAATACGACGGTATCCTAATCTCATAATAGGGATATGGTTTGCCACAAAAGCGTATTGATAACACATTTTATAAATGGCTTTTTCTAAGGGTTGATTAGTGGCGAATTTTTTATTTTGCAAAAGCCACCGATAATAAGTGCTTTTATGTATTTGTAGTTTTTTTAATATTTGATTAAGAGACAAAGATTGAGAGTATTTTTGAATGATTTTTAAGTAAAAATCGCGTTTTTCAAGGCGGTTTTTGAATAGTTTTGTCGTTTCTTTCTTTAAAGCTTGTAATAAGTCCTCATCTTCTTGTGATATGGCCTTTTTTTTAGGTTTTAAGTTGTCTAATTCTCCTTCAGGGTCGCTATTATACTTTCTAACCCAGTCATAAACTTGTGAAATATTTTTAATTTCTAATTTTTCAATTATTTTTTGACAATGAATTTGGTTTAATTCATTTTTTAGTTTTTCTATTTTTGCTTTTAATTCTTGCGTCTTATTTACTAACATTCTTGCCACTTTTAAATGCGCTTGTCCCCAAGTTGCGTTTTCTTCTGCTTCTTTTATGTTGGTTAAGTCTTCTTCTTCTGCCCTAGCTGTGTATTCTTGCGCCCAATACATACATGATTTCGCTTTAGTTATGCTTTCGCGTATCTCTTTGTTGGATAATTGAAATTCTTTTTTTAATTCTTTAATTTCATTTTCAATATTTGTTTTCATTGTTTGTTTCCCTTTTTTGGATATTTTTATTTATTCTTGGTTTAATTGGTTTTTTAATGCTTCTATTTTAGTTTTTATTGTTTTTGCCTTGATTTTGACTTTTTGTGCCTCGAATTTATATTCTTCCGCCCAACGTGCGAATTTTTTCGAATAATTTATGTTTTCGCGCTCCTTGGCTGTAAGGATTTGCAAATTTTTTTCTAATTCTTCAATTTGATTTTTCATTATTTTTTTCTCCTTTCCACAGTTTAGAAAACAAAAAAAGCTAAACTGTTTATTTTAATTTAATAAACAATTTAGCTTGTTTTTTTGTGGATTTATTTTTTGTTTTTAGGTGGTTTCGTTTTTTGGTCCGGTGGGGTGCGAGCGATACCGACTCTTTGTTTTTTTGTTCATCAAAGACAGTTAATAAAGGTATCTAGTGGCTAAATCTTGCAAATTAACTTCTTGTAAGATTTCATAGATATGTTCATTATTAAAATTTTTTGGCCTGGAATTCACAAGCTATTTTAATATTTTCAAAAACAATCAAATTGTTTAATAAATTATATTCTGGAAAAACAAAACCTACAAAATAGTTATAATAAGCATCTAATTGTTGTGGTTGTATGGGGTGTTATAAAAAATTATAAATGTTTTGAGACGCATTTTTAATAGGCTATTTTTTTTGTTTTTATTTATTATTTTTTTATATTTTAAACAAAAATTCAATAAGTTGGGGCAAAAAAAGATAAAACAATGATTACTTTCACATTATAAGGCACAATATTTCCTAAAAGGTTACCAATTTTTTTCATTTTTTTACGAAGCTGTGTCAAAAAAATTTTTTATAGAGTTTTAGATGATTGTTGAAAAATCATTTATTTAAAATGCTTTTTTTCTTAAAAATAAAAAAAGACTAGTTGCAAAAACTAGCCTATTTAGGTATTAAAAATTAATTCATTTACACTTTTTTATAACAGTGCAGACTTTCTTAGAACCAGATTTACCAGTTAGAAAAAATAAGCCCTTTTCGGGCAATTTAAAAGAAATGTCATTTTTAAAACAAAGATATTGGCAAAAGTTTTGAATAAATGTCTGATTTTAATCATAAAATGATTTTAACTTTTTAATATTATTTTTTAGTTTTGGTGCAATTTGTTTTAGTGATAGTTTTGATTTTCTTTTTGCGAGTGATGAGCCAAAAAAGCATTGTTACAACTAAAGTAGCGCAAGCAACAGATATAATGATGATCATTGCAACTTTCTTTTTAAAAGCTTCTTTAATTTTTTCTCGAATTCCTTTTTCCGCTTTTTCAACCTCTGATCTAACTTGACCTCCTGAAACTTCAAAAATATCTTTAGCTAGATTGTCGACTATAGTAGGTAGATCTTTTTCTTTTTCTCCCAAAACCATGGCTAAAACTTTAGTAATAAAAGGATGATTGTTGAAAAATTTTTTTAAATATGAACCTTCTTCTAATTGGTTTTTTTCTGGGATAGAAGGTGATTCTTCGATTCCTGATACAGATGGCCAAAAGTTATTGATTTTAGACCACCAGCTTTTTTTGTCTTTTGTTGATGCATTTGGTTTTTTTATTTTTAGTGTTAATTCTTTAAGTTCTTTAATTTTAGAGTTAATGTCGTCTAAAATTTTTTGATAAACTTCTTTTAAAGATGGATTAGAGGAACCAGAAATCCACTGCCACCAAGTTTGGCAAGGTTCTAGCAGTGTTAAAGCTTGTTGCAATTCTTCGTTATTTTGATGAGTTTTGATTTGTTGATATGTTTTTTCAGCTTCTTTCCACATTGTATTTTCATTTAAAAAGCAGTTTATTAATTTTTGATTATCGCTAACTTCAGTTAAACTATCAACATTCATTAATGTATTAATTTGAGTTTTAATATCATCTATTTCTTGTAATTTTTGGTTTAGAGAAGTTATTTGTGTTTTTTTTTCGTTTGCTTGTTGTTCTAAGTTTGTTTTTTCCTCTTGAACTTGGGTAAATACCTTTTGATAAACTTCTTTTAAAGATGGATTAGAGGAACCAGAAATCCACTGCCACCAAGTTTGGCAAGGTTCTAGCAGTGTTAAAGCTTGTTGCAATTCTTCGTTATTTTGATGAGTTTTGATTTGTTGATATGTTTTTTCAGCTTCTTTCCACATTGTATTTTCATTTAAAAAGCAGTTTATTAATTTTTGATTATCGCTAACTTCAGTTAAACTATCAACATTCATTAATGTATTAATTTGAGTTTTAATATCATCTATTTCTTGTAATTTTTGGTTTAGAGAAGTTATTTGTGTTTTTTTTTCGTTTGCTTGTTGTTCTAAGTTTGTTTTTTCCTCTTGAACTTTTTGGAATATAGCTTCATATTTTTGAGCTAACCCAGAGGGAACACCTGACCACCAATTCGTGATTTGATCTTTAATGTTCTGAGGGATAACAAGATTTACTGCTTTTTTACCTACTTGCCATAACGATGACAACCAACTTTGAGATTCATTGCTTTGTTTTTCTTTTAATTTATTTTCTAATTCTTTATATGAATTTTGTTGTTTTTGAAAATTATCTTCGACTGTTTGCCAATCCGTTTTTTCATTTAAAAAAGTAGTTAAACGTTGATTATCTTTGACTAATGACTCAACTTTATTTCTTGTTTCTCTGGTTTTTTCTATGTCCTCTTTGATTGCTTGTAGTTTTTGGGTTGAATTATCATCTAAGTTTTGATTATCTGATACAGCTGCAACTACTTGAAAACTAGGAGCAATTTTCTTTTTTTTCAAAGAAACCAAGCTACAATTCAAAATATAACAAGATATCCAAAAGAAAAAATGCAATAAATTTAAACTTAGTCCTAATAATAATATTTTTTTCATTTTATGATTCATAATTTTTTTTATTTTCCTATCTTTAACAATATATAAGAAGTATCTGACTAACAATGAGAATTAATAGTTTTGATTAATGAATAAATTTTTTAAATAAAAAGATATTATTAAAGTAAAGAAATCATAAAAATTAAACTTATTTTTAATTTAGAAAAGATAACTTCTTTACTTACTTATTATAATCATTTTTGATCAAAAAATCAAATATTATCACATTAAAAAAATAAAATATCGCCTTAAAGCTAGTTTTTAAGCCAAAAAAAAAGACCATCTCAAATAGATAGTCTAAAAAATGTTAAACATTCCAAGCAGTAGTTTTTTTGGTTAAGGCTTTTTTGCCTTCCTCCTTTAAAACGACTTGCTTTTTAACGATAGCAACATAGCCTAAATTTAGAGCTTTTTGGAGGCATTTTTGATAGCGAAACGAAGACCATTGTAAATCTTGTTGTAATTGTTGTAAATCATTTAAACGCTTGTGTTTTTCATTGTTGCTTAAATGCATTAAAAAAGCGATCACCATAAAATATTTTTTTTGGAGGTTATTTTTAATTATTTTGGCAATAATGCCATTTTGGGGTTCGAAAAAAAGCACTGATAAAAAGATGATCAAAATGACTACCGAAATCATTCCTGAAATCGGAAGATCAAATATAATGCCTAAAAAATAACCTAAACTAGAACTTATAAAAGCAAACCACAAAGATAAAAAAATGCAATTTAATAATTTTTTACTCAACAACAAAGCAATGGTAGCAGGTCCAATAATACAGGCAATTGTCATTACAGAACCAACTATATCAAAAGCAATTACAGCTGTTATAGAAATTAAAGTCATTAAAAGATAATTAATGATAAGCGCAGAAAAGCCTAAAATGGCTGCTAATGTTGGGTCGAAGATAAAAATCTTTAATTCCTTGTAAAAAAGCACGATAAAACCAAAGTTTATTAATAAAATAGGAATAATTTTTTTTAAAACCTTAATATTAGTTAATTCAATATTACCTAAAAAGACAGCATCAGTATCCATATGCACATTTCGAATGTGAACGCTAATAATGGTGATGGCGATGGCAAAAAAAAACGTAAAGACAATCCCAATAGCGGCATCTTTTTTAATGCGAGGATTTTTACCCATCAATTCAACTAAATAAACAGTTAAGACTCCAATTAAAGCAGCTCCAACAATTAAAAATGGCGAATTAAGGTTTTTAACTATTAAAAAAGCTAAAACAATCCCTAATAAAACGCTATGAGAAATGGCATCAATTACCATCGAAACTTTTTTTAAAACCACAAACACACCTAAGACTGATAAAGCTAGTGAACAAAAAATTAACACTGCATAAACAGAAAAATCAAATTCATTTAAAAGTTTGTTAACCATTATAACACCTTCCCATCGATTAATTTTTCTACTATTTTAATTCCTTTGGTAGTGATTACAATTTGGTCTTGCTGTCTAATTAAAAACCCTTCTTGGAATAAAAAAGGTTGGATAACTTGGGTGTCAAAATAATGATTGTTTTTATAAAAATGGATTAATTGCTTAAATTTTTGGATATTTTTTTGATAACGATAATGTTTGAGTTTGCGTTGAATAATGCCATATTTGGGAGATAATAAACACACTAAAAAAAGAATAATAGCAGTTACTACAATAACAGCAGGTCCGGTGGGCAAGTTTTCGATCAAGGTACTTGCAACAACACCAATAAAACCAGAAAGAATCATAACACCAGAAGAAAGTATAACGTTAACTGATAATTTATCGCTCATTTGACGCGAAACAATGCCAGGCATAATCAAAAAAGCGCTAGTTAAAATGATGCCTGTAATTTTTAAACTAATAACAATAACTCCAATTAATAAAGCATTAAAAATAACGGTAATGACGATATTATTAAAACCCATACTTTTGGCAAAAACTTCATCAAAGACAAAAAGTTTTAATTCTTTCCATAACAAACTTACTACCATTAACACCAGTAAAGAGCCAAGTATAATAAACCAAACATCTATGGTTTCAATCAAAGCTACTTGTCCTAAAATAAATTTTTCTAATACCGCAATAGAACTATCTTCGTTACCTTGTTGAGCATAAGTCATCAAAGCATTGCCTAAACCAAAAAAAGCTGATAAAACCAAGGATAAAGCGGCGTCTTTTTTAATTTTAGAATATCGTTTGATAGCTTCCATTAAAAACAAAGAAACAATAGCAGCTCCGACGGAACCGATCCAAATAACCCAAATATCAGTTTTACGAAAACAAAGATAAGATAAAACTATTCCTGGCAAAACAGTGTGAGAAATTGCATCCCCCAATAAAGCTTTTTGTTTCAAAATGACAAAGACCCCTAAAATACCTGCAGCAAAACCTAATAAACCGATACCTAAAAAGATCTTAATAGTGCTAAATTGAATTAATATATGTAAAAAATCCATATAATTTACTTTTTAACAGTGGTATTTTTTAATTGATAATGTTGATAGGTTTTTTTGATATTTTCGGGTGTAAAAGTGGTTTGAAGGGGGCCACTGGCGATTTTTTGGATGTTTAATAAAACGACATGATCGAAATATTGGGGTACTGTTTCTAAGTCATGATGGACGACAATAATGGTTTTTTTTTCTTTTTGTAAATCTTTTAAAACGGTGATAATTTTTTTTTCGGTTTGGATATCAACTCCTTGAAAAGGTTCATCCATTAAGTAAATATCACCTTGTTGAGCTAAAGCGCGTGCTAAAAAAATGCGTTGTTGTTGTCCGCCAGAAAGTTCAGAAATTTGACGGTCTTTTAAATCTTGCATATCAACTTTTTCCAAAGATTGCATCACTATTTGGTGATCTTTTGCCGTTGGACGGGTAAACCAACCTAAATGTCCGTATCGCCCCATTAAAACAACGTCAAAAACAGTAGTAGGAAAATCCCAATCGACTGAATTTCTTTGGGGAACATAAGCAATTTGTTTTCTAATTTTTTGATAAGTTTGCCCTTGGAATAAAACTTCGCCCGAAACCTTAGGAATTAACTCAATTAAGGTTTTGATTAAAGTAGACTTGCCAGCTCCATTCGGCCCTAAGATGCCAGTTAAAGAACTTTGATAAAAATCAAGATCAATATCCCACAAAACAGGTTTTAAATGATAACTAACTGTTAAATCTTGTATGGAAATAGCTATTTTTGATTTATTATTCATAATAAATTTTCCTTTATAATTTTGATATTGTTTAAAAAAGCACCAACATAAGTTGAGTGTTTGTAAAAAATGTCTTCAAACTTCTCTTCGTGTTTATTTGTTCCCAAAGAATCGGAATACAATTCGACATTATCAGGAATTTTTATTGTTCCAGTCATTTTTAGTTTTTGTCTTTGTTTATCAACTTCTTCTTTCAAGCTTTTTAAAGAGTTTTTAGGCATTGAGTTTTCGGTAAAAATAGCTTGGACATTGTGTTGAGCTAATTTTTTTGCTAAAGTGACTATTTTATTGTTGCTAGCTTCGGTTTGGGTTGAAATTCCTTGAATAGGTTCTAAATCAAAAGAACAATGATTCTTTTTACAAAATTGTTGCCAATAAGAAAAAGCATCATGAGCTGTTACTATAATAAATTTATTTTGTTGTTTTTCTATGTTTGTTTTCAAGTCTTTCATTTCTTTAACAATATGTGTTTTTAAATTTGTTAAAACTTCGTTATAAATCTGGAAATTTGTTTCTAATTTTGCTTTTTCTTTTACAATATTTTTTGCTATAAGAACATCTTTTAAATTTTGCAAAGTTTGGATCCATAAATCGGGCGAAAACCAAATATGAGGGTCATAATCTTCTGAATAGTCTTTTTTTAATAATTCCTCTTTGAAGTTGATATCTTCTTTTAATTTATCTCCGGCATTCCATAAACAATCTTTTTGGCTAAATTCAGCAAAGGCATCAGGCATCTTAGCTTCTAAATTTAATCCATTGACAACAACTAAATCAGCTTCTTGGATTTTGGCGCGATCAGATAACTTAGTTTTGTAATTGTGGGGGTCAATGCCTATGCCCATTAAAGTTTTAACTTCAATGTTAGAAATTTTTTGATAATTTTTTGATTGTTCGCTCTCATTTACATCACCGATTAAATGGTTGACTAAATCTTGTAACATGGTAGTAGTCACAACAATTCTTTTAGTATCATTTGATTTTGGTTTGAATTGACGGTAAAACAAAGCACAAATAGGAATTGACAAAATCAAAACCGTGATACCAATTATTAAAAGGGTGGCAATAAATGAAATTTTCTTATCTTTATTGTTTATAAGTAGTTTCATAAATTTATTCTTTCTAATTTTTCATTATTTTTAGTTTTAAGGGTTTATTGATGGGGGTTTTTTAAAATTTTTGAGTGTTTTCAAGTTTTTGTTTTCGTGGTTTAATGATTATGTTGTTTACAATAAAAACCGATCTTTTTATTTATTTTGTTTATTTGCTTATCTGTCTTATTTCATGTTTAGGTATTTTGTTAATTATTATATAGATTCAGTCAAACTTAAAAGTTATTAACTATTAAAAACATGTATTAGGAAGGTTTGATATTTGTATTTATCATCATATTTTTAAAGGTACCAAAGAGGCCTAAAAACCAAAATAGCCAGAAAACCCAATCAAACCCTTTTCTTTGAGTAGGTTATTTGAAAGAATAACGACTTACAGTAATTCATAAAAGTAGATTAAGACCAAAATAGTTAGCCAAGAGGATTTTGTGACCAAATTGTTTCACAGATAAGCCTATAATGACCTAAGAAAAAAAGCAAATGTAATAATGTAGCCTATCGGGCAAAGCTACCAAAAAAACTACCGAAAAAAAGCGTCTAACAAGATATTTATGGTGTCCTGGTTAGTTTATCAATTGAAAAAAACTAAAATCTTAACACAACCATCAGCAATTCTACACAACAGTACGAAACTTAGATGACAAGACGCAATTAGTTTGCCTGACGAACTAGATAGATATTTAGAGTAACTTAGACAATCCCAAAAGTAACTATTAAATTAGTAAAATAGAAGTTAAAAGCTTACTGCTCAAGGATAAAGAGATTTTTTTTAGTAGTCAGAAGAAATCCAAAGTATTATTGCAAACTAACCTATCAGGCAAAAAGTTAATAATTCTTACAAGGTGAAAGTAGCTAGTAATTTATTGTAAAAATAGTAAATTACGCAGGAACTAACTAACTAAAAAAATACCTAAAACTAGGTCAATACCTGATAAAGGTCAATTAAATTACAGAAAGCTGTGTGCTTAGAAACTTGTTTGCTACGTGCAGATAGAGACCAGATTGTAGTATGCCCAAAAAATCAGCGAAGCACAATTCATCTATCTGTATTTATTTAAAAATAGAAGAACTGATAAAAAAGAGCACACCAAAAAGGGATAGTAAACTTAGAATATGGTAAAGTCTATCGTAAAAGAAAACATAAAATCCGAGGTATTAATAGATATATCAACCATAACCTAAAAATCAAAATTGAATACATCTACTACGTAGATGATTTTATTACAAGTAAAAAAGGAATGTTACAAAGTTTAATATATTAAAGAATTAATAACCTAATGGTTAGAACAAGTACTTGAATTTTAAAATTAAAAAGGATAAATCAAAAATCATAAAAGACACCAAAAGCACTAAGTTCTTAGAGTAAGTCTAACTAAAAGCACTCACAAAACTAAAATAACCAAAAACTTACTAAATAGCAAGGTAAAAATCCAAACTTCAAGAGAAATACCCAAAGAATACACAAAAACCTATACTTAGTTAAAAAGAAGAAAAATTAAACATGACGAAACGTTAACAAATAAAATAATCTACTTTCATCAAAAACATATAGATAAGTTACTATTTGGGGCATTAAAATCAAATATAAAGACAAAAAGGAAAATAAGTTGAAATATGGCTGAAATATACCTAGGACTACATCAAAGAAAAGTATAAATGAAAAAGTAATTCCGATTAGGAACCGAAACTGCATAAATACCTAGGTAAAACAAGTCTAACTGATAAACTAACAGCCCGAATGCTGTGAAATCTGGGAAACGACTACTATATTTGAGATTAACTATACAAAAACCGTTTACAATGCGAAAGGTTAAAATATGGCAAATTATAAAAAACAGGTCGTGCTATGTGAAGTTTGTTATTACAAAAGAATAAATGAATAAATATAACGACGTAAGACAAAGCAATAAATTGATACTGATACGGGGCAAAACACTACTACATGAAAAGAAATTTGTAAACTAAAATGCATGTTATTAAACTACTTATAGTTTAACATAAAAAAAACAAATTGCAACAAAAAAAATTTTTAAAAAAAGAAAAAGAATAAAGAAAAAACAAATACAAAAATTAGCACCAAATCTGTTTATAACAGTGCACAAAAGAACAATGATTAAAGTATTTTTTAAAAAACTTTGATATTTTTACTTAAAATGAATAACATTAAAAAGTGCTAAAAACTCCAAATATAAAATTAACTTTAAAATAAAAATTAAACTTGACAACTTTTAAATTAGTGTTATAATAAAAGTGTAATTATGTGTTCTTCAAAGATGAGGCTTAATTATAAAAAAAAATACAACTAATGAAAAAACATATAATTATATTAAATAAAAAAATGTTAATTTTTTGAAAAGATAGTTTTTTTCTTCTCTTAAAAAAAATTAATTAGGAGATATTAAAATTTTCATAATGCAAAAACAAACTCATTTTAATAAATATTTCAAATCATTACTATTTTTTATAACTACTTTAGTTTTATTTAATTTTTATAACTTTAAAGTTTACGCTTTTAATCCTAATGACTATGAAATAAATTATAATACCAAACATTATGAACAAACTTGGAAAAATGAAGAGGGACATGCCTTTTCTGATAACGCTCGAGTATTTTATAATATTCCAGGAATTAAAATGATGCCTTGTAAATCTTATCAAGAATTTGCTAATAGAAATCAATTAACCAAAGATGTATTTACAATAGGATTAGGTTTTGTTCCTGGTATAGGGCAATTTGTTTCTGGTATTGATGCGTTTGCTGATTATACAGGTTTTTATGATCATAATATTAATTGTACTGACTCTCAAATTGCCATTTTAAATGATTTAGTTCATTATTATTTAAAAGATGAACCTGGTAAAGGAGTATTTTTATTTGATCTTAATGATTTAAACAAGATTAAAGGAGTAGATATTTCTTTTTGTGATTGTGAAATGATGTCAGCAAATGTCTTGGGTTCATTCTTAGATTCATTAGAAAAAGTGCGCTGTTTCGTTTTTTTAGACAATTTTTTATTTTAAAATGATTCTTTAAGACTTAAAAATAAGTAGATAATTTCATATCTTTTCAAACTAAGGAAATATTTTTTTAAAAATCAAAAAGTGTCTAAACTTTTTTAATAATTCGTTAGTTTCAAAAGATATTTTTTTTAATATTTTATCCTTACACTATATAGTAAGGTAAAAAAAGTTAAAATTCCGTTAAGAAAATGAAATTAAAATTATTTTTTTACACAATTATGATGTTTTTTGAAAAAAATGCGTAAAAAAGTAACCTTTTTCAAGGTTAAATATTTTAAATAAATTATTTATCTAATATTTTGTGAATATTGAGAAGGAGATGAATGATTTAATTTAGCTAAAAGCCATTTAGTATTCCAAAATTTAGGAAAATAATTGATTATTTTTTTAACTTTTTCGGTTGGTTTTTGAAATAAAAATGGATGTTGGTATTGTAATATACTTTTCATTTGGCCGAAAAAGTTTTCAATGACGGCGTTGTCGCGTGGTGTGGCTTTTCGGGACATACTAATTAAAAAACCTTTTTTAGCTAGTGTTTGTTGGACTTCTAGTGATTGATAAACTGTGCCTTGATCAGAGTGAATAATACAAGGTTTTATTAATTTAGGTAATTTTTTGATGGTATTTAAAACTAATTCTTTATTTTGGTGTTTTGAAGTCTGAGAAGCGATTATTTGATTATTAAAAGAGTCGATAATACAAGAAAAATATAAAAATCCTTGATTAGTTTTGAAATAAGTGATGTCGGTGAATAGTTTTTGAAGAGGTTTAGTAGCTATAAAATCTTGATTGATTAAATTATCTACTACTTTTAATTTAGGTTTTAAATTGTTTTTATAACTATATTTATTTTTTTTAATTCTTAAGCGACAGCAAATTCCATTTTCTTTCATAATAGTATAAACTTTTTTCTTGGTGATGAATTCGTTAAAGGTTTTTTGGTATAAATCAGTGATTTTACGATGGCCGTAAAAATATTGATTATTTATACATAAAGCATTAATTCTTTTTTGCTGTAAAAGGTTTTTTTCTTCTTTTTCTTTTAGTTTATCTTTCGTTTTCAACCAATAATAATAATAAGTACTTCTTTTGATTTTGATAGTTTTTAAAATTGTGGTTAAATTTAAACTATTTTTAAATTTTTTGACTAAATTAAAAACTGTTTTTTTATTAGTTTTTTGGGTTGTTTTCATTAGAGTTTGTAATAATTTATTTTTTTGTTTTAATATTTCTTTTGATTTTATATTTTTCATGATTAAAATACCAATTGACCTTTATATTTTTTTCATATATTAATTATTATAACTCTAAATTATTTTATTTTAAAGAAGTTTTGCTTGAAAACGTAATTCATTCTAAAAAAAAGGGGGGTCGCGCGCAACTGGGGGGGTTATTCTTATTTTTTTTCTTTGTTTGTGTGTGCTTATTAGTTTTGTTAGCGCTTCAGCGCGTTGAGGGCTTTTGGTTTGGTTTGGATTTAAAAAATCTCTCTTCAATAATGGAAAGGAAAAATAAGGGAGTTATTTATATATCGATAAATAATAATGATAAAAATAATACAACGATAATATCAAATATCGAGTATAATTATCATTATCGATATAATATATCAAATATCACTCCTTAAATGAGTTAATCTTTATATAGATTATTTTCAAAGTCAAACTGTTATAAAACTGTTAGTAAAGTGTTATAAAGTTGTTAGTAAAGTGTTATAAAACTGTTAGTGAAGTGTTATAAAGTTGTTAGTTTTCTTTTTTAATTAGATATTTATACATAGGATGTAGTTTTTTCACCCGATAACCTTGTTTGGTTTTTGTTAAAAAAGATTTAATGTATTTTAAATCTTCTTCTCGATAATAGATGATGTTTAGCCCTTTTTTATAATTTGTTTTGATGGGGTTATTGTATTTATCCAACTTTTGAGCATCTAATTGATATAATTGTAAAGTTTCTAATTTATTGACATCAATTTTCCCAATTAATTCTTTAATGTAGTCTTTTTGTTTGTTGAGATAATTAATTTGGAAGATGGGGAAATGTGTTTTAAGGGTATTATTTTGGCTTTTAAGGGGCGTTGTGGGGTTGGTGAGTGTTATATTATTATTATCGTTTTCAGGAGAACGATTTTTGATTATTTCTATTCTATACTTTTTGATTTCTTCTAAGATTTGAGGGTCGACAAAGAGAGTTTGGTTTTTGGGGCGGTAGTTTGCTTGTTGATAGGTGTTTTTCTTTTTAGAATGTGAAACAATCGTAATATTTAATAATTCTTGTTTTATTGTTTGTAAAAAGTTTTTGATTTGTTCTAAATCGTTGGGGGTTGATTTTGTTTCCCAACCCCCGATTCTAATTTCTTGGTTTGTGTCGTTGTTCATTTTTTTTCTCCTTTTTTGGTTGGTTTTTTGTTATAAAAATAAAAACCCTAAATAGTTAAATTTAGGGGGTATATACGCGTTTATAGGGGCGTGTTAATGTGGTTTATATGTGCGAGTGTAATATGTTGGTGAAAAAAAGTAATAATTTAATTAATTACTTCAACTTTGTCTTGTCCGAAAAAATGAATGGCTAAATCGACTATGATTTTCTTTTTGGCCTCTTCATAGGTGATATAGGGGTCTAAAAAACATTTTTGGTAAGCTTCTTTTCCGTATTGACGTAATAAATCATCGACATCTTTACAAGTTTTGTCGTAGGGGGGTAAAATGCGTCTAATTTCATATAAAATATTTGCTTCTTTAAGTTGTTCTCCTAAGGCTTCGCTGCGTTTTTGTCCTGTTTCATCATTATCTAAAGCGATAACTACTTTGATATTTTCTTTTTTGAGAATTTCTAGTTGAGATTGAGAAAGTAATTGAGTGACGCAAATTAGACCGACCGTGTTTTTAATATTGTTTTGCCAACAACTAATGACATCAAAAAAACCTTCATGAATGATCATGGTTTTCTTTTGTTTAATAAAAGGTAAAGCTTCAAAAAACCGATAACTGAAATGAAAAGTGTTAGTTTGACTGAAATTATTTAGGGATTTGTATTTTGGTTGGAAATAAGAAACTTCGTGAAAGTTGTTTTGATAAAAATGGAATGTTTTATTATAACCGTTTTCGATAGGGATAATTATGGAACCATGGAAAGTATCGTGATAGTATTTAGTGCCTTTTTGATTGATTTTTTCTTTAATAAAGCCATATTCAACTAGTTTTGTTGTATCAATATTTTTCTTTTTGCAATAATTTACAAATCGAAAAGATAAGGGTTTATTAGATAGTGGGGCGTAACCAAGTTTAAATTCTGTGATAGTTTGTAGGGTTAATTTTCTTTTTTGGGTTAAATATTTTAATCCTAGGTGAGATTCATTGTTGCGGTTGGTGGTTAATAAATAGTTATAATAATCTCTAATTTGGTTGAATAAAGGTGATATTTCTTTTAATAATCGTGTTTTTTTGGCATTAATTTCTTTTTCATCGATTGGATTGATGATTTTTTTAGATTGATATTGGTATTTGAAGTGGTTTGATGGTAAATTAGGGCTTGAATTTTGTTGCTCAATTAAGGTTTTAAATTCTTGGGTTTGCATAAAGTTATTAATTCTTTCGAGGGCTTTATTTAAAGTTTTAATTTCTCTTATTTCCATATAAACATCAACAATATCGTAATCTTTACAACATTTCCAACAATGAATTTTATTATCTGAAGTTAAATGACAACAAGTTGGGTTTTGGCCTTGATGGATAGGGCAGGGGAAACGATATTTGATGTTGAAGTTTGGGGGTATAATGTTTAGTTTTTTTAATAAAACTGACATGGGGAAATGAGTTTGGATGTGTTTTATTTTATCTTGATAATTCATTGATGAACTCCTTAACATGTTATTATATATAAAAAACAAAAAAACCACTTGAAAGTGGCTATGGAAAAGGGTATAAAAAAAGACTCTCTTGATGAGAGTCTTGGTAAAAATTGGTTTTTAATGAGTTATATTTTAAAAAAATATATCGAAAGAAAATTAAATAATTTTGTTTTTTGTCTTTATTTTTGACATTCAGAATAATTAACATCATAAAAAAAATAATAAATACAAATATGAATATATAATTTCAATTCAGGGTATTTTTTTATTTTTACCGTTAAAATCCAAACTTTATTTTTATATTTTTCTTGTAAATCAATTAATTTCCCTTGAATACTTTGTTCTTTAATAACTTCTTTGATTTTTTCAAAAATTGTTATTGGTTCAAATTTTTTTTTTAATACAAATAAAATTAACGAAATTTTATCATCATCATCAGTTATATTGTAAATTAATTGATTAAATTTTTTTTTAGTTCTACTTGGAATGGAATCATTATCTTTTAACACGAAACATTCTGCTACATATTTTTTATTATTTAAAAAATTTATAATAATATCGGTTTTGCCATGATTATTTTGTGCTTCAGCATTAACTAAACCTTCAAACGGCGAGGGATAACTATTTAAAATTAAAGCGATATTGTCTCTATAATTAGACTCTGTATCTAAGGAATTGCTGTTGTTTGTTTTTTTTACATTTTTAGATCTTTGAATGTTACCACAAATACTATGAATTGTTTTAATTATTTCTTCAAAATTTTTATTATTTAACTCTTTCAATTTTGTCATTTGGATTCATGTTTATTTTCTTCCTTTTGCTCTTTTGCAAAAAATTCTTTTAAAGAATGATGAGTAATAATGTTATTTTTCCATTTTTTACGCGGATTGTAAGCGTTTTTCCAAGGTTTTTCGTTATGAGTTTTTACACTTAAATCATAAGAACTTAAATTAATATAATTATTAAGCGTTTTTTTTATAAATTCTTGAGTTTCTTGATTTATTTCGTTACCAGTCTTTCCTTCACAAATATAATTGTTGGGAATTGGATTATTTACAAAATTAAAAAATTCCCCATAAATATGAGAAATAACAGGGCCAAACATCCAAGCTTCGATAGGTTCTAAAAAAAGTGGTTTATTACATTTAGCAATATAATGACCTTGAATGTAATATAACAATTTATTAATTTTCATATTAGTAATTTTATATTTGTCAGTATCAAAATGTTTTAATAAATAGTTAACAACATCAAAAACATTAACTTTTTCGTTATTATTTTTTATATTTTGATTCATTTTTATTCCCTCCCTATTCCTTATATTATATATTTTAACATGTTTTTTTAAGATTTTTAATTGTTTTTCGATTTTTTTAATGTTTTTTATAATTTGATTGAATTTGTTTGTCATTTTTTTCTCCTTTGTTGGTTTTTAATAAGTTTCTATTTGATAAGGTAAAACATAACCGATTTCTTGGAAGGTTTGGGTGGTTAGTTCGAAGTGATAAATTAAAGTTTTTTTAGTTCCGCTACGATTTTTTTTGATGCATATTTCGATTATTTTTTGATTTTCGTTGTTCTTTGATTCTAAATATAATTGATTACAATTTTGATTATAGATATTCAATGGTTTTTCTTTTTCTTTGGATAGTTTAGGTTGGAATTCAGTCATCATTAAGACAATATCGGAGTTAGTTTCGATGCCACCTGAACCTTTTAGAGCAGTTATTTCAGGTGATTTTCCTTGATAATTGTTGTATGTATCTCTTGAAAATTGAGATAAAATGATAATCACGATGTTTAATTCAATGGCTAATTGTTTGAGTTTCGTCATTATTTCGTCAATGGCTAATCGATCATTTTCTAAATGATTAGTCGATTTGGTTATTTGAAGGTGGTCAATGACGATGATTTCGATTTTTTGTTCCAAATAGAGGCGATAAACTAAATCAATGACGTAATCAATATTTTTGCCTTTATCGTAACTGAATGATAAATTTATGTTGGCGAATAATTGTTTTGCGGTCTTCATCCTTTCCGTGTAGGTGTGTTGTGTGATGTTTGAGTCTTCAAAACTTTTATCTAAAATAACATCTAAGGGAATTTGAGTTTGGTGGGCTAATAAACGACTTAAATTTTCTTCTAAGGTCATTTCATAAGAAAATACCAACATATTTGGATGTTTGTTTGTTTCTTGATGTTTGGTTTTTGAAATGTCTATTAAAAGGTTGTAGACAAAAGTGGTTTTTCCTAAACCAGTATAGCCCCCAATGGTGATAATTTGACCTTTTTTAAAGCCTTTCGTGGCTTGATTTAATCCTTTGAAAGTTTCTGATAGGCGGTAATATTCTTCTTGAATTTTTTGTTTGGCTTGTTGATTGGACTCAAAAAATTCAGGATGACAAGAAGCCATTTGATTTAAATTAAAGAGTGTTTTATCATTTTTGTGAGGAATAAAAGCCATAAATTTTCTTAATTTATCAAAGATTTCTTGATAATAAAAATGTTTGTGATAAGGATCTTTATTTTCAAAAGAAGGACTAATGATTTTTAAGAGTTGTTGGAACAGTTTTTCTTGGGTATAGGTATGTTTTAGGTTGTCTAAAAAATCAAGGTTATTTTCTTCATTAATATCATCACTTAAAAAAGATAGTGATTCTTTCGTAAAGTTATCTTGGGGAAAATGGGTTTGAAGATAGGTGATTAATTCTTGGATTATCTCCGTTTGAGATTTGATTTTATCCCAAGGATGAGATGTTTGTTTTTCTAAAAATAAATATTTTAAAGCTGTAAATATTTTTGTGTTGTTGGGGTCAAGTAGGGTTTGGGGGTTGATGATTTGGCAATAAAGGTTTGCCTTTTCCCATTGGCCTTGTTCGATATAAGATATGACTTGTTGCAAGGCGCGTTGTTCGTTGGTTAACATTTTATATTAACTCCTTATTTTTTATTTTTAATCATGTTAATATCGCTAAAAGGGAGGAATTGGTTAGTCAGTAATGTTTGTAAAAAGATGTTCGCTTGGGGTAAAAAACAATCGATCACTTGGTTAATTCCTAAGATTTTCCCTTGTTTGATTTTCTTGTTTAATCTTTGAGCTTCCACAGTGTTATTAGTTAATAAATAGAATTCAAAACGCGTATCTAGTTTTTTTAATTGTTGGGCTTCGACAATTGTTTGTTTGTATCGGTCGCGCAGGCATGTTTTGAAATTGAAGGCGATTATGCGCTTGGTTTTAGTGAATAAAACCAAATCGAATTTGTTGTCGGGGATGAAGAATAAATAAGCTTGAGGATATAAATTGATGATTCCTTTATTTTGAAAATAGAGTAAAATGAGATATTCATTGATTTTGCCGCGGATTACTTTTTTACTTTGGGAGTTGTGTTGGTTTTTATCTAGATATTCGTTTAGGAGGTTGTGGGTTTTTATCATGTATTCGTTAAATGGTTTATTGAATAAAGATGGTTGGAATACGGATAGATTAATTGCGTCTTATTCAGCGATTTGCGTTTGCTGTTTTATTTACAATCAGCCCCCGTCCAAACCGTACGAGCAAGTTTCCAAGCATACGGCTTTCCATAATTTACTCTCTTTCGAGAACTAATTTTGCCTTACGGCTGATTAGCTATTTATTCTTTTTTGTTCTTTTACTTTTGTTATTTAATCTGATATCATGCATTTGTTGGTTCGTAATATTTCTATGACAATCTATGCATAACACTTTTGTACTCTTATTCATCACGCTTTTGCGGTTTTCATTGCGAACCGTACCAATGTGATGGATTTGAAGTTGGGTTGTTTTGCCGCATTTCTCACATATTTCCGCTTTAAGGCGGTCTGTTAGATTCGTACGACCTTGGAATAGATAAGGATTGATGATGATATCGGGATTTTTCTTACAACTACGCATTTTCTTAATCTTATCCCAAGGGTAAACAATCCATGACTCATATCTGGTTTTCCCTTTGTTTAAATAAGGAATTGACCAAGTTGTGCTACGATTAAACTTTTTTCGCACTTTGGCAATTGCCGTTTTGTGTTTCCTTGCCAAAGTTTTCAAACAACTATACTCAGCTAGATAGGTTAGATGGGTTAATGCATTTAGATTGTTAGCTAAACAAAAGTATTGGATGATTCCACGTACGATTGTCTTATAAGTGCGTATTATTTCTAATTCGTCCCTATTTGCTAATGTTTCATCATGCTTAACCTTTCCTCTTCTTAACCAATTGTATTCATATCCATATTCCTTGGCTTTTGCTTTGGGAACTTGGATTTGTACCCGACCGTTTAGGGATTTTTTGTGGGTTTTTTCGGTGAGTTTACTACTGGTTGGATTTACCCTAATCATGTAGGATAGAAACCTTGTGCCCTTATTGGCTTTTACAATTTTTGATTTATCTTTACTAACTGTCAGTTTTAAATCTTGTTCTAGCCATTGAGTCACTTGGTTTTTAATAGTTTCAGCTTTGTCATATTTCCCTTTAATTCCTATGATAAAATCATCGGCATATCGGATATATTCAACTCTTGTTTTTGGATTTAGGTTAATATGACTATCAATCCCCAGTTTATGATGCATTCCTTGACGGTATGCTTTTCTATATCCTGGGTTTGCTTTCCTTATTGGTGTTCCTTCTTTAATTAGTTCATCCATTTTGATGTCAATGTAATGTAAATATACATTGGCAAGTAATGGGGAGATGATTCCTCCTTGTGGAGAACCAGATAAAGATTCGTATTTGATGCCATCTTTCATGAACCCAGCTTTTAACCACTTGTTAATGGTTGAAAGAGTTTTATTCTTGCGTATAAACTTCGTCAAGGTTTTCATAAGAGTTTCATGATTGATTGTGTCAAAATAACCTTTAAGGTCAATTTTGATGATATAATCAATTCCCTTAAATCTCTGTTTGACGCGTTTGATTGCATCAAGACAGGATTTTTTGGTTCTAAATCCAAAACTCCATTCTAAGAATTGATTTTCAAGATAAGGAGTTAAGAGTTGTTCAAGGCTTCTTTGGACTATTCTATCTTTTATGGTAGGTATTCCAAGAGGTCTAACCTTATCGTTGTCTTTGGGAATGAATATTCTTTTAACAGGCTTTGGATTGTACTTGTTACTGATGTATTCCTTGTGATATCTTTCTAATTTTTTAAGATTGAGACTGTCAATTGTATTACCATCAATTCCAGGTGTACCCGCACCTTTGTTGGTTGCAATTTTGTTAAATGCAATTAACGTGTTATGTAGATTATTCATTCCTTGCTGTAATTCTCTTTTTAGAGGATAGTTATTTGTAGAACAATATAGGATCTTATTCAATGTTCGCGAAAGCTTAGTTTCATTTGAAACAGTTGTTGACATATTTATCAACTCCTTCCTTGATTACAGTGAATAAATAGTAAATTACTAGCTACTTTCGCCTTGTAAAGGTTATTAACCTTCGCCCTGGTGGGTCATTGTGTTAGCATATTCCAATGTTAACTTTGAATTATCCACGACTATTAAATAGCTTCTTTATCCTTGAGCGTCTCGGCATTTATTCCTTGACTTGTTAATTAAATAACTAGCTTTTAGGATTCTCCAAGTTACTCTAAATATCTACCTTTGTCCTTTAGGTGAAGTAACCGCTTATGTTTTACCGTCTTTCCTGACTGTCGGTGAGATTCCAGGTTTTCTGTTAACTAGATAAACTAACCAAGACAAATAATATATCCTGTTAGACTCTGGACTATACGGCTTCAGTAGTTTGCGTATTAGGTTCTAAGATTACATCTGCTTTCCTTCTTAGACCATTTCAGGCTTATCCATGGGACAATTTGGTGGCGGTATCCTCTTGACTAACTACTTCGTCTCAATCCGCTTTTATGGTCTGCTGTAATCCATTATTCTTTCGTTTAACGGACCGACCATATCCATTCAGTGTTTATCGGCACTGGCATATTGGTTAGATAGCTCGATATTTAGGCCTCTTTGGCGCCCTTATTTGTTTAGTGATGTTAACACATGAAGTTTGGTGATTAAAAACATTAATATTTTTGAAATGTAAATTAGTTAATTGTTTCATTTGATTAATTTCCTTTCTTAATAAAAAAAGACCCTAATTAAAGAGTCTTTTTGGGGTTTTAAATTTAATTTTTTTGGTACGCCATCGGATGGTTCCATCTTTTTTAATAGTTTTTATTTTACCGTTGCTATAATGGATATATAGATTGCCGTTTTGGCATTGTTTCTTAATGACTATTGGCATTTGGTATTTCTCCTATTTTTTTGATTATTTGGTTTGTGTTGAAGTTGGAATTTTTAGCTTCCATCGCTTTTAAAACAATTTGAGGACCTAGGTTTTTTCGTTTTAAAAATGCCTGATAACCCTTTTCTACTTGACAAAAATATGACAATGGGCTTGATTCAATGACATCGAGTGTGTGATTAGTTTGATTTACTTTGCGGTTTAACCCTATTTGTGGGTCGATTTTTAAATAAACAGTCAAGTTTGGTTTGATAAAAAATTTAGTTAAATTGTTAAAAAGATAATATTTTTTATCAATTTGATTAGGATATACACGATATGCAAAATTAGAGCCTAACCAACGATCAACTAAAATAATTTTAGGGGTTTTTAAGTGGGGTTTGATGAGTTCTTCTTGGGTTTGAATCATGTTAGCAAAACTTAAAAAATATCTAGTTAAATTGTGTAATTTGTTGTGTGTTAAAAACGTTTCACGTATAGATTCGCCAATTGTTGAACTTCCTAATCCACGAATAACAATCACTTCTTTGCCTTGTTTTTTTAATTCACGTTTAACGCTTTTTATTAAACTTGTTTTTCCACTGCCGTCAAGTCCTTCAAAGATAATTAATTTCATGATTATTTCTCCTTTTAATCTTAATTTGGATATAAAAAAAGACCTTCAAATTGAAGGTCTTAATTAGGGTTTGTTTTAGTTTTTAAAAATAGGGAAATGCAAGGAATAAATTAATGTTTTAAAATTGGGGGATGAGTCATATTTTAAAATTACAGCATCACTTTCGATTGATTGAGTCAAAAGTTGTTCTCCTTTGTTTAATTCTTGAATGGTTGTATTCAAGTTTGCGTCCCAAAATTTTTCAGTTCGATCTAAAAAAATAAGTATATTAAAATCAGTAAAAAAACCAATTTCTTGTTGGCTTAATTCAATTATGGGAATAATGTCTTCTTTATCTTCTAAATAAAAAACTGCCATTTTCCCACGAATGATGAAATTATTATCGTAAATGTCAAAACTGAACGTGGAATAACTTTCGTCCCAATTTTTATAATGAAAAAATAATTGTTTTTTTGGGGTTTGAGAGTATATTAACTCTAAACTGTTAATAAATACATCAATTAAAGCTATATTTTCCATTTTTTGTAATGTTTTGGCGTTTCTATAATAATATTTCGAAATGAGGCGATTGAAAATATTATGAAAATGTTTAAAATTTTTGTTAACTATTTTTATTCTATTTTTATCCATTTTAATTCTCCTTTAATTTTATTTTGGATATAAAAAAAAGACCTTCAATTTGAAGGTCTCAAAGTATTAATTAATTATTTAATTTTACTTAATTGTTTTAAATAAGTGGTTTTTTCTAATTCTTCTTTGGCTTTGGTTAAAAGAGCTAAATATTTTTTGCTATCTTGAATCATTTTATTAATGAAATTATTGTCTTGGTAAATTCGAACTATATGATAATTTTGGTCGTTGAAATAAACCAAAAAATAGGCGAATTTTGCTTGTGCACAAAATAGTCGACATTGATAAAACTGTTTATTGGTGTATTTTGTATTAAAAAAAATCCCAGAAAGGGATTTTAATTTAGATAATTTTTTTATTAATTATCATCTACAAGGCCGTTAAAAGCCTTTTAAATGAGTTTTTGTGATATTAAAAAAGAATAGAGGTTTTAATCTAGTCTTTTTAATTACATTAAGTCGTTATCGCTTTATCCTCTTGGTGGTTTTTGTGGTTTCGCATATTCGTTTACAAAATTTCTTATTTTTCGTAAGTGTGGATTGTTGCATAAATCTAATTCGTTAATAAAGTTTACTAATTCGTCTAAATCATAACTTAATTCAAAGTAAGGGACTTGTTTAGTGGAGTTAGGTTTACTATAATCATTTACTGTTTTCTCTGTTAAGTTAATAGTAATGTTTTTAGGTTCTTTGGTTGATTGTAGTTGATTGATTGTGTATTGGGCCTTGCCTGTGCTTATTTTTGCCTTAACTGTGTTTTCTTGCGCCCAAGCTGTGTTTTTTTGCGCCCAAGCTGCGAATTCTAGCGCCCTAGCTGTGTTTTCTTGCGCCTCGGCTGGGTATTGTCGCGCAAAAGATGTGTTGCATTTCGCCCAAGGTGTGAATTCTTGCACCTTGGCTGTGTATTGTTGCGCCAAAGCTGTGTTTTCTTGCGCCTCGGCTGTGTATTGTTGCGCCCTAGCTGTGTTTTTTTGCGCCTCGGCTGTTAATGGCATAAACTCTTTAAATTCACAAACAATTAATGTCAACCAATCAAACTCTACTTCTAAGTTTTTAGTCAAAAAACGAATATAAGGAGTTTTATCATTTTCAAAATATAAAAGGTTTTTTAAATCTTTATTATCGCAACCATGCGAAAAACAAATGCTTTTATTCCAAAAACCATTTGCGCCTTCAATATCTTTTGTCATCATTCTAGGGGTGTTATTTGGTTGATTGGTTTGAATTAGATTGTAATTAGCTTTTGATACAATCCAATCGTGCTTGGGTTTTAATTTTCCGTTTTCGTATTCTAAGTTATATAAGTTCTCACGGCCATTAGTCCAACGTGTAGGAAATGAGGTAAGTTCATATTTATTCATTATTTCATCAAAGTCTTTGCGTTCAAAATAATTAGTTTGTCCAGTGTGATCTTTACCTTGGGGCTGCATCCCTTCGAAAAGTCTATATTCTCTAATAATATCTCCTTCATGTGTTTGATAAGTTAAATAAGGCTCTAATAAAAGAGATTGTTTTTGGGTTGGTGATTTTTGTAATTCATTAAAACAATGGCAGTTTTTTAAATAAGGATATTTTTGAATTAAAGTAGTAATTGTTTTAGTTTCTAATTCTTGTGTTTTAGTAGTTAATTCATTTTTGGTAGTTTCTAATTTAGTTTCAGCTGCTAGTTTGGCTGTTGTTGCATCATTGAGGGCTTTTGTTTTAGTTTCTAATTCTTGTGTTTTAGTAGTTAATTCATTTTTGGTAGTTTCTAATTTAGTTTCAGCTTCTACTTTGGCTGTTGTTGCATCATTGAGTGCTGTTGTTTTAGTTTCTAATTCACTTTGAGCTGTATTTTTTGCAGCTTCTAAGTTGTTTTTATCTTGTTCTAATTGTGTTTTTTCATTTTGTAATTTATTTAATTCACCCTCTAATTCCGTTTTTTCGTTAGATGGGGCCATTGTGGCTATTTTAGCTGTTAATTCATTTTGAGTTATTGTTTTAGTTTCTAATTCTTGTGTTTTAGTAGTTAATTCATTTTTAGTAGTTTCTAATTTAGTTTCAGCTGCTAGTTTGGCTGTTGTTGCATCATTGAGGGCTTTTGTTTTAGTTTCTAATTCTTGTGTTTTAGTAGTTAATTCATTTTTGGTAGTTTCTAATTTAGTTTCAGCTTCTACTTTGGCTGTTGTTGCATCATTGAGTGCTGTTGTTTTAGTTTCTAATTCTTGTGTTTTAGTAGTTAATTCGTTATTTTTAGCTGTTAATTCATTTTTCAAGTTTTCAATGATTGCATTACCTTGACTGATAGCTTCTGATAATTGATTGTCTTTATCTTTGTAATTTTGTAATTCAGTTTGTAATTGCGATATAGTTTGTTTAAGTTCGTTAATTTCTTTTTCTTGGTTTTTGTTTTGCTCTAACGTTTGAGTTAAACTTTGAATGGTTTCCTCTAACTGTGTAATTTTTGCTTCTTTATCTTTAAACTCATTTATTTGTTTTTGGTAGTCGTCTATTTGGTTTTGTAAATCTTTCTTATTTTGTGTTGTAGTATTCATTTTTTGTACTAATGCGGCAACAATTTGTGTGTATTGTGTTTGTTTTTGTTGCAAATATTGTTTAGCTGCTTGTGATTCTTGTAGCATAATTGTTTGTTGTTGATTTTGTTGTTTTTGTTGGGTTAATTCAGTTTCTAAGACTTTATTTGTTGCTATTAAAGCGGCGTTAGGGTTACTACTTGGTAAAACATCAACTTCAACAACACCAGAGCTACTATTGCTGTTTTGATTGGGTTTTTGTAAATTATTAGGTTTTTCAACATTATTAACATTATTAGGGAAGTCGTTTTCTGTTGAAGTTTCTGATACCTCGTTAAAAACAATGATAGTTATAATAACTAGAATAGTAAAAGTCATTGCCAAAATAGTAATTAGTTTATTTTTATTAATTAGTTTATTTAGTTTTTGCCATAAAGTTTTTGTTTCTTTTTTCAATTGAAACCCCTTTCTTTTAAAAAATGCTTATTTTTATGAATAAGCATTTTAACATATGAATATATAAAATATTATACTAAATTTTTGATAGTTTAAAGACAAATTAATTAATGTTTAAATTATTTAATTTCTTCTTCGTTGTTTGATTGTTAACAAGTTTACTTTTATTTGTTCTTACATCTTTGTTTAATGTACTTTTTTGGTTTCTCTTTTCTTGTATATGTTGCATTTGTGCTGTTAACTGTTCGGGAGTGCATGCAATACCGTTAGTTGGTCTTTTAACTGTTCCAACCCCTAAATAGTTATTAATTTCTTCCGCAAAAACACCAGCAGTAGCAAAATTAGCTATTCCTTTAAGTTGATACCTTATTAAATTGTCAAACCAAGGTCTCTGTTCTCTTTCTCTTATTTCCTCTTGACAAATTTCTAATTGTCTTAAATATGTTCGCATTTGTAAAAGGGTGTTTTCTAATTGGGTAATATAAGCTTCAAGTTCAATAATTTCCTCTTTAATCATAGCAATTTCATTTTTTAATTCATCAATACGTGCATCTATTTCAACAAGTTTTTCTGCAATTGCTCTTCTTCTTTTCGCAATAATTGCCTTTTGGTTTCTTATATCAATATTTTCATTAATTTTTTCTTCTTTTACTTTTGGTGTAGTTTTGGGGTCATCAATGATTTTCTGGTTTTTATCTAATTTTGAATCTAATTCCTTATCTTTATCTTCTAAATCTTTATCTTCTTTTTTTAAATCTTCTTTTTCTTTTTCTTTATCTTTTAGTTCTTGCTCTTTAGATGCTAATTCTTGTTTTTTGTTTTCTAACAATTCTTTAGCATCATCTTTTAATTGTTCTACTTTTGCAATATTTTTTTCGGTTTTATCTTTTTCCTCATCATACCATTTCATCTCTTTCCAAAAATCATATTTGCTCCAAAGATAGCCTCCCGCAAGCAATATAACAATCAATATAACGATAATGCTAATTATTTTACCAATAATATTTTTCATAAATTACTTTCCTTTCTTATTCTGGTTTTAAACCTTCTAATGTCTTAAAAAAAGGGTCATCTTGTGGTTGTTGTGGGGTTGGTGGATAAACCTAACTCATTGATTCTTTTTTGTTTTTTTAATGTTTCAATATTTTCTTCTTCCTCTTTTTCTTGTTCTTTTTTGATTTCTTCTTCTTTGGCTGCATCATCTTCGAATAAACGTTTTAAAATAACGTTAAAATCTTCTACTATTGCCTCTTCGCGGTTGTGTGCTTCTAAAGCGTACATTTTAACATCATTAACAAAGTTTTTCAAGCCACGAGCACTTTTAATTAAATCATTATGTTTTAAACTTTCTATTCTTTGTGCTATTTCTTTAAATTGACTTTGAACTGTTGGACACACTTTGGCTCCAAATTTAACTAATAATTGTAACATTTTAACTCTTAAATCTACATCCAAATTAGGGATTTCAATTTTAATTCCTAAACGTGATACAATGGCTTTATCTAGTTTGTCAACGTGATTAGTGGCACAAAGCACAAAAATAGGTTTTTTTGGGTCATTATCTAACGATGTCATTTCAGTTTTAAATTCATTTACAACAACTGCATTGTCAGATGATGCTTCCCCTATTTGGGAAATATCTGTAAAAATATCATCTGCTTCATCTACAAATAAAATGCATGCTCCGTGTTCTTGCGCCTCTTTTCTTAATTGTTGCCATAATAACCTTACTTTTTTAGGTGCAACCCCTTTATATTTGGCGGAAAAATCACCACCATTACATAAGAAAAAAGGAACGCCACAATCTTTTCCCAAAGATTCTACAGCAATTGTTTTACCGTTTCCAGGGGGGCCATACAAACATACTCCATTACTTTCGGACTTAATGCCTGCATTTAAAAATCTTTGTGGATCCATTATTTTACTTTGCAAGCTTTTTAAAGCTCTAATAGCTGTTGGGCCAATAATAGTATCATTTAAAGATGGTTTTTTATTTAATTTTTCTTGTGGTGTTTTCATAGCTAAAATATCTTTTAACAATTTTGTTTCATCAGTATCGTTGTTTTCTTCTTGTGCTTGTTCTTGAATTTGAGTGTTTATATTAGTTTTTGGTTCATTTTTTTGTTCTTCTTTAAAACTGATATTGTTTGGTTTGGTGGTTTTTTGCCATAACATAAACCCACATCCAAGCATTCCTAAAAGAAACAAAAAAGCAACCAATACACTAAATATATTTTGATTTGTTTTTTTCAATTTTTTTGACCTCACTTTTCATTATTATTTTTTTTCTAATTCAGCAACATTTTCAGTTTTTACAGTTGTTTCTTTGTCAAGTTTTGTGTCTTTTAACTTGCTTATACTTTCATTTCGTTTTAATAGTTGTTGTTGACAAGAAGTTAATTGTTTATCTAAATTATCTAATCGTGGATAAACATAAATTATATTTAAAGCTTGTAAAGCAAATAAACCAGTGTTAATTATAATAAAAACACTAATAGCTGTTTTTTTTACAACCCCTCTCTTAGGTTTTTTCGGTACTAAATCATCTTCTCTTCTAATTGTTGGTCTTGGTGGTAATACTTTTTTAGGAGTTATTGCTTTTGATTTTATTTTTTTAGTTATAATTATTTTTTTAGCCATAGTTTTGTTCCTTTTTTCTTTCATTTTATTTTATATTCCTTGTTAATTTTTTTAAACGGTCCTTGAAGTAAGTCCCGCGGTTAATTTCAGTCATGGCGTCGCTCATATGTTTTTTTATTCTCCTTTTATTTTGGTTTGTTTTTTTTCTAATTGGTTTGGGGTTGGTTGGGTTTAATAGTTAATGATATCACTAATTGTTCCGTCGGGTTGGTAATGAGTTGTTTTAATTTCTTTGCCAGTGGATGGGTCAAATTCAATTATATAATCAACAGTTGTTCCGTCGGATCGGTAATTAGTTGTTTGATATTCTTTTGCTTTTTGCATTTTTTTAATTCTCCTTTGTTTTGGGTATTTTTTTATAATTTACTAATTGGTTTTTTGGTTGAATTGGTCATTGTTGGTTACCTCCTAATTTAATGTGGTTTGTGAAATAGTTTCTTTCAAGACAGTTGTATTTAAAATTTTAATTAACATATTGTCTAATTTTATTTATTACCTTGCCAGTTAGTGTGTTGTTAAAATAAAAAAGACCCTTGAAAGGGTCTTTATGTAAAATTAAATTTTATATAAATTATTTTGTTATTTCTTTTCAAATTTTATTAAAATTAGTTGGTTTTTTAACTGTTATTTTGTTTTTAATTTTCTTTTTGTGGTTTTAATTTTCATATTTGTTGTAAATTATCGCTTATAAAAATGTTTAATAATTATAAGCATCTTCATTAAGATGTTTAAAAAAATCTTTTGAAGATGCAACTACACATTAGAAAGGAGATTATTATGAATTACTTAAAATTAATAATTAAATTATTAAAAAATAATTTACATTATTATAAAATAAAAATAGAATCTCCACAAAGGTTCTATTTTTTTAGAAAACAAAAAGAGTTATTTGTTACACAACATAAGCAGTTTAGCGACGTGCTTAGGTTGTTGTTGCTTGAGCGTTTGTTGTTTTTGTTTTTTAGGATTTATTGTTATTTTACTTTAATTTTATAATTTGTTGTTTTTTTAATTTTTTTAATAGTATAATCATTAGAGATAGTTATATTTTTAACTATCTTAATTAAAACACATTATACAGGAGGTAAAATAGAATGAAATTTATTTTTAAATTTTTAAAATTTACCATAATTATTACATGGTAAATTAAAAGACCGTTGCTAGAACAACGGTCTTTTTTTGTTAAAACACACTTTTACAATGAATAAAATAGAATATAGAACCACATCATCGAATACAACCCACAAACTGGTAAAACAAAATGATGTTCAATATTATTTTACAATAAAATAATTATTTTGTCAAATCTATTTAAAAGTTTATTTTCTAGGGAGTTGATGTGTTAGTAAGTTTTTGGGGGCTTTAAGGGTATTGTTTTGAGGTTTTGGGTTTTAATTTGCTGCGGTCCTTGAAGTAAGTCCCGCGGTTAATTTCAGTCATGGCGTCGCTCATATGTTTTTTTATTCTCCTTTTATTTTGGTTTGGTTGTTTGTTTGGTCTATATTTGGGTTTGGTTGGGTTTAATAGTTAATGATATCACTAATTGTTCCGTCGGATTGGTAAAATGTTGTTTTAACTAGTTCGCCAGTGGATGGGTCAAAATCACTTATAAAATCAACAGTTGTTCCGTCTTGTTGGTAATAAGTTGATTTAAATACATTGCCAGTGTTTGGGTCAGATTCAATTATATAATCAATAGTTTTTCCGTCTTGTTGAAAAATAGTGGCTTTAACTATTTTGCGAGTGGATGGGTCAAATTCAGTTATATAATCAACAGTTGTTCCGTCGGGTTGGTATATAGTTGTTTTAACTTGTTTGCCAGTGGATGGGTTAAATTCAATTATAGAATCAACAGTTGTTCCGTCTTGTTGAAAAATAGTGGCTTTAACTTGTTTGCCAGTGGATGGGTTAAATTCAATTATAGATTTAATTGTTCCATCGGATCGGTAATTAATTGTTTGATATTCTTTTGCTTTTTGCATTTTTTTAATTCTCCTTTGATTATTTATTGTTTTTAGTTTTGGGTTTTAATTTGCTGCGGTCCTTGTGGTCCTGTGTCGCCTTTTTCTGATTTGTGGGGTGAGGTGCCGTACGTGGTGGGTGTGAGAGGTGTGTTTGGGGTTGGTCTGGGTTGTTGGGTGGTTTGTGGGGTTTCGGGTTTTGGTGTTTGGTTCATCCAAAAATAAAAACCAATGCCACCACTAATTATTAAAATTAATAAAATTATAATGCTTGGTGCTGAACTTTTTTTGTTATTCATTTTTTAATTCTCCTTTTATTTGGTTTTTTTCTTTTTTGTTTAAAATAAGTAGAAAACCAACAACAAACAAAATCATTGTTAATGTGTTTGTTGTTAAAATAATAAGCATTTCTAAAGTTGGTTGGTAACACATAATTAGTCCACATGTTAGAAGTGTAATTATTGGCATTAATAAACTAAATAATGCGATTTTTAAAGTATCCATTTTTTTGGGTTCTCCTTTGGTTAATTTTGTTAATGTTGGGTATAAAAAAAGTCCCTTTTGGGGACTTAATTGTTTTAAAGTTATTTGGTTTTGATTATCTTTTTCTTTTTGGTTATTTGGGAACGGTCTTGATAGGTTCCACGATATGCTTCGGTTATTCCATCACTCATAGTTTTATTCTCCTTTTATTTTAATTTTAATTTTTTGACTTTATCTTTGATGGTTTTAGATGGTTTGAAAGTTACTACTGTTTTGGCGGGGATTTGGATTTTTTCCCCAGTTTGTGGGTTGTGGCCGATTTGGGCTTTTCTTGATTTTAAGATGAATTTGCCAATTTGAGGTGATAAAACTACTTCTTCGTTAGTAGTGATTGCTTTAATTATTGCATTCTCGAATGAGTTGTAAAATTCTTCGGTTTGGGTTATTGAGGTTTTGTTTGCCTTAGCTATTTTTTTAATTAATTCTTTTTTTGTCATATTTGGTTTTCTCCTTTTTGTTTGATTTATTATTATTTTTAGTTTTGGGTTTTAATTTGCTGCGGTCCTTGAAGTAAGTCCCGCGGTTAATTTCAGTCATGGCGTCGCTCATATGTTTTTTTATTCTCCTTTTATTTTGGTTTTTTCTTTTTTGTTTAAAATAAGTGGAAAACCAACAACAAACAAAAACATTGTTAATGTGTTTGTTGTTAAAATAATAAGCATTTCTAAAGTTGGTTGGTAACACATAATTAGTCCACATGTTAGAAATGTAATTATTTGCATTACAAAACTCAATGATGCGATTTTTAAAGTATCCATTTTTTTGGGTTCTCCTTTGATATTTTGTTTTTGAGTTGTTGGATTTTTTCTTTCATTTCTTGGACTTTTGATGTGAGTTTTTGAGCTTGGGATTCATGTTCTTGCGCTTCTACTAGGTTTGCTTGAATTACAGTTTTTAGATATTGGGCTGTTGCTTTATATCGTGGTACTGCTGATGTGCATTCTTGGGACCATTTTTCATACTCTTTGACTTTTGATTTTAATTTTTTGATTTGGTTTTCGATTTCTTTAAATTTTTTCATTTTATTTCTCCTTTGGTTAATTTTGTATATAAAGTTTTAGTTGACATTAAATTATAAGTTATTTCTTCATCAACATCCATAATAGGGATAAAATATTCATGTTGTAAAATATTGCCAATTGCTTTTAAATATTTAAAAACTTTTGGAACTAAAGTAAAAGAACAAACTTTAATTGCTTTAGGATTATTTTCATCATAAAAATCATAAGTAAAATCTTTGTTTTCAACATCTGACCTACAAGAAAAACATTGAATGCGTCTTAAATTAGCATTTGGATAAAATTCAATTTGTAAAAATTGTAAACTATCCGCATATATTCCTTTGAAATCAAAATTAATTTCTTTAATTTTACTTTCATTATTTTGAATAATTTCAATGTTTTTGCATTTTAATTTAGTTAATTTTTTTTTAACGCGTTAATTTTATTTTTCATCATTGATTTTTTCTCCTTTTTTAATCAAAATAAAGTTTCATATCCAATTTCATGATGTAAAACAATGGTAAAAATTTTAACCCTAATTATAATTTTTAATAATGATTTCTTGATTGATGTTTTTATTGGTTAAACAGTGACTGGTAGTCGTTTTCACTTTAATGATGTTGCATTCTTGGAACAAATTACAAATTGGGGTTGTTTCATAATTGGTGTATAACCATTTGACGCCCCTTTTGGTTGCTTGGTGTAATCCCAAGGCTAATTGTTGATGATCTGCAAAAGAAAATGGTTTTTGGTAAAAGTCTTTGTCTTTAATTCCTTCATAGTAATATGGCGGATCGATAAAAAGAAAATCGCCTTTTTGACTATTGGCGATAACTTGACGAAAATCCATACAATATAAAACATGTTTTTTCTTTTGGAAATGTCTTTGGAATGTAACTAATTCGTTTAAATTGATGATGGGAATTTTTTGTTTGGGCTTGTAGCCAAAATTTGTTTTTAAATTAATTTGATTATCATAACGAGTAATACCGCGAAAAGCGTATTTTTTTAAAACATAAAAGATAGCTGACCTGGTTAATTTTTTTCTTTTTTTGGTATTTTGGTTATATTGGTTTAGTAAATTTTTGTAAGCTTGTTTTTGGTTCTTTTGGTCGTGATATTGATAAATATAATTTTCCATGGCTTTGACTTTGTTAACAAAATGATGGGGATTTTGGAGACTTTGTTTCCACATAGTGATTAATTGGGAATCGTTATCATTTAAAATAGCTTTTTTAGGTTTTAAATGAAAATAAACAACACCGCTTCCTAAAAATGGTTCATAATAGGTTTTAAATTTAGAAGGTAAATGGGAAATAATTTGTGGTAAAAGTTGTTTCTTACAACCGATCCAGTTAATTTTCATTTTTTCGTTGCTCCTTTAACCAAATATAAATTAAAAAAACTATATCAGAAAAAAGGCTTATTGTTGTGTTAGCTTTGATTCCTAAATTAAAATCAAAAAATAACGTCATAAGGTTTGTAATTATAAAACCGATATATGTTAAAGTTAATATAATTAAAATATTTCTAGGTTTTAAGTTCATTTACTTACTCCTTAATTTAATTTTGATAAATGTTATGTTGAATTTAGGTATAAAAAAAGTCCCTTTTTGGGACTTAATGTTGTGAATATTATTTGGGTTTGTTGTTTAAAAAAATGACGTTTTGGATGATTACTTTGGTATTGGTTCGTGATTGTCCTTCGTTTGTAGTATATTTTTGGATCGACAGAGTTCCTTCGACATATATTTTTGAACCTTTATGTAGGTATTTGTGGCAGTTTTCGGCTTGATTACGGAATACTACACAAGGGATATACTGGACTTTATCCTTGTTGTTGATTGCTAAATTGAAATCTATTTTAGGGATTTGGTCATTGTTACTGTTGATATATTGTTTTTCTAGGTCATGGGCGATATTGCCAATTAGTTGCACTTTATTTAACATTTTTTGGTTTCTCCTTATTTTTATAATTTGGGTTTAATTTTCGGATTGCATTATCTTTTAAATCTTCAATTTGTGAGAGTTTTAATTTTAGTTTTTGGGCGATTTCTTGGTTGGATAAAGTTGGTTGGTGAGTTTCGTTGATGTCGCCCAAAGTAACTCCGAAACTTAAACAAATAATATTAAATTCGTTTTTGCTTAGTTTTTTTCTTAGTAATTTTAAGAATACTTCATGGTTTACTTGTTTTAACCATAATTGATGTGGATTAAGGATTTTATCCCAATTAGGTTGTTTGTATTTTTCTTCTTTAAAGCTGATATTATTTGGTTTGGTTGTTTTTTGGGGTATTGAAGGTGAGTGGCTTTTTCTTATTAATTCGCGGATTTCCGATTTGATGGTGGGAGTAGCGTAGGCGATAAAGTCATATCCTAAATCTTGGTAATTATTGAGGGCTTTGATTAATCCTAAAACGCCTTCTTGGTATAAATCTTCTTTGGTTAAAACTCGAGGATAATATTTAAATTGATAAGTTAGTTTTTTGACTAAAGGTAAATGAAGTTCGATTAATTGATTACGAATTTCTAAATTCTTTTTATTTTTTAAAAAATCTTTAAATAATTCTTGTCTTAACATTTAATTCCTTTCTAAAAACGTTTTTAGAAAAGATATGAAATTATTTTTTTAGTCTTTAAAACAAAAAAAGACTAACTTAATAGTTAGTCTTAAAGAATTTTTAAAAAACAAAAAGTGTCTAAACTTTTGGAACACCTCAAAGACCCTACTATGTATACTTTATCAATTTCTAATATGTTATTTCGTGGTGACGGGAAATCACAAATTTATAATTTAGATTTTTTCAGTGAGGAAGTTGATAAAAAAATAAAAGATGGAACAAAAAAACCAACCATTGGATTTATTAATCCGCCTTATGCTGGAAAAAGCACACCAACCAACCCTACTAAAAAAGAAATTGAGTTTTTAGAAAAACTGTTAACATTGGTTGATGGTCGTGTTGTGATGATTGCGCCTTTAAGTACTTACATAAATAACAATCTAATAAGAAATAGAATTTTAAAAAAACATACTTTGGAAAAAATAATTCAAATGCCAAAAAAATTATTTGAACCTAATGCTTCTACGCATACAGCAATTGCTATTTTTAAAACTAATATCCCTCACAACAATAAAGAAGTTGATTTTTATAACCTAGAAGATGATGGTTTAGTTTTATTTAAAAACAAAGGTAGAGTTGACCGTTTTCACAAATGGGGTGATATTGAAAAAGATTTTTTAAATAAATTTCATTCCAAATATTACGATGGTTATAATTATTTAAAACACCCAATTAAAGAAAACGATGAATGGATTTCATTTGCATATGTTAAAACCAATTATAATAAATTAACTGAAAAAGATTTTTTGTTAACTGTTAAAAAATATGTTGTTTTTCAAATAAAAAAAGATTTAGGAATTTTAAATAAAAACTTAGATGAAATTACTTTGTTAGAAAAACTTAACCAAAAAATTGTTTTCACACGAAAAAGAGTCGAACATAACAAAAATACTTATTTTGACATATTTAAAAATTGTAAAAGTTTTCAAATTAAAGATTTGTTTCAAGTTAAAGGAACCAAAACAACATCTAAAGAAGAAATAGAAGAATATGAAAAAGGTGAATATGCATATGTTTCTACTAGAGCGACTAACAACGGAGTTAACGGATTTTATTCTTTTTATTCGGAAGAAGGAAATGTTTTGACTGTTGATTCAGCGGTCGTAGGTTCGTGTTTTTATCAAGAAAATAAATTTACAGCTACAGACCATGTAGAACAATTAAAACCGAATTTTAAATTAAACAAATATATTGCTATGTTTTTAACCACTATTATTAACCAAGAGCAATTTCGATATTCTTATGGCAGAGGCTTCAATCAAAAACGTATCAAAGAGACAATTATTAAATTGCCGACAAATAAAGAAGGAACACCAGATTGGGAATTTATGGAAAATTATATTAAAACTTTACCTTATAGTAAAAACTTATAATATTTATTCTAGAAACAATATATTACCTTTTATACTGAAAAAATAAACACTAAAGATAGTAAACAAACAAAAAAATAATTAAAAAAAAGAAAAGAGAAAAAAATGTTAATTTTTAGATTAAAAAAACAATTATATTTATTACCAATATTTTTATTTAGTTCTTTAGGATTATTTTTAATCACGAATAATCAAGTTATGGCTATGAATAACGGTCATTCTAACGGTTATGTTCAGCAAAATAATAGAAATGTTGAGAACGAAATGACAGCATGTATAAATTTACATGATTTATTATTGGAAGAGGCAAGGTTAATGCAAGAAATATATAATGTATTGAGAAATAATGCTTCAGAAGAAACAATTAACCACTTTAAAAATCAAGCAAATCAAATTGCTATACAAGCCGAAAATATTCGTAGAAATTTATTTTTAAATCAATAATGAATATATAAAAAACTAATCGAAAACCAAAACAAACAAATTATATTTTATCAAAATTATCAAACCCCCCCCAAAAGCATGTTAAAAATAATAAATAAATATCTTTAAAACAACAATAAACCTTCTAAAAAAGATTTTATTGTTGTTTTTTTTATCAATATAAATAACAAATAAACAGTTTTTTTAACAATAGCAACTTTAAAAATTAGGGATATGTTAACAAAACGGAAATGAGCTTAGAAATGGAGAAGAAATTAAAATCATATTCTTTGGATACTAAATTAAAGGCTGTTGTTTTGAAACAGGAAGGGGAAAAATGTAAAGAAATTCAAGAAAAATTTAAAATTAAAAATCGTAGTCAAATTTATAAATGTGTTTGGTTATATGAATTATATGGAGCTTCTTATTTTAACAAAGAAACCAAAGAGAAAGAATCAGAAAATGAAATTAATTTGATTAAAAGAAAAATCAAAATAAAAGTTAATGCTAGTTTGAAAAAGAATAGAAAATTGTATTTAGAAATTATTAATGAATATAAAGATAACATTTCATTGAATCAATTAACTAAATGGTTAAGTATTTCTAAAAATAGTTATTATAAGTGGATAGAACAAAGTAATCATCCAAGACCGCACAATGACTTAGAAAAAGCCTTATTTCAAATATGTAAACAAAATTCATATATTACTACTGATGGCAAAAGAAAAAGACGCCTTGGATATCGCATAGTTCATCAAAAATTAATTGAACTTAAATTCAAAATCAATCCTAAAACCGTTTTAAAAATGATGCATAAATTTGGTTTATTATCACAAAGGATTCAACGAAAACCTCAATATTATTATGATTTATCGGTTCAAAAAGAAAATAATTTAAAAAATTTAATACAAAATAATTATCATGCAACAATACCTTTTGAAAAATTATGTACTGATATTACTTATATTACTTTTGGGCCGAAAAATAAAAAAATATTTGTTTCAGTAATTTTAGATTTATTTAACCGAGAAATTATAGGATTTAACATTTCTAAGGTTGCTGATGTTAATTTTGTGATTGATACTTTGAAATGCATACCTAAATTAACAAATCCTTGCGTTATCCATTGTGATAGAGGAAGTGTTTATACTTCTAAAAGGTATAAAGTTAGTTTAGAAGAAAATAATTTAATTGCTAGCTATTCGGCAAAAGGTATGCCAACCGATAATGCATGCATGGAATCGTTTTGGGCTAATATGAAGTATGAAACCATTCATTATGAAAAAATGCAAAAGTTAAATGAATCACAAATTGAAAAAATCATTAGTTATTATAATATTTATCGCAAAATGAAAGTATTAAATTATTTATCGCCTTTGGAATATAAAAACACTTAAATATTCAATAATTACGTAAAAAATTATTTTAGTTGTATTTTAGTCTTGACAAGTATTATTTTATAATAGTATGATATATATGAATTAAATATATAAAAAAGAATTTAAAAAAGAAATAAAACTCTTAAAAAGTTTTTTTTATTTCTTTGTCAGTTATTTTATCAAATTCACTTATAATTTTAATTGTTTTTCCGTCGTCTTGGTAAAATATTTTTTTAACTGGTGTATTGTCTTTTGCATCTTTTTGGACTGGTGCATCGTCTTGGGAAAATATTTTTTTAAATGGTGCAAAATAACAATAACTGTACCAGTACAAGGTACAATAATAGATAATAAAAACAATAAAAATTACAAACATAATTGCGGCGCCAATAATAATATTTTTGGGTTTTTTATTGATTATGATAATCATCAATAAAAAAACTCCTTTCTTATATTCCAATGATAGCAATTAATCAAAATAAAATTATAAAACCACCATTAATTATAATTATACCTCAAAAAAACAAGTTTAACGCTTGTCAACCCCTCCATTTAATAAGTTTTTTACTTGTTTTTTATTATATTTTTTTATTTTTCAAATTATTAGTTTTTAGAACTTTGAAATATCTTATAAAAATAAAAAAGACTATCGTTTTCAGATAGTCTTTTTTTTCATTATGATTAATATGTTAATATTTCTTTAATAGTTCCGTCGGGGTTAAAATAAGTTTCTTTAACTAATTCGCCAGTTTCTTTATCAAATTCCTCGATAAAATTAATAGTTCCATTGGGGTGGTGTTTAGTTGTTTTAACTTCTTCGCCTGTGTCTTTATCAAATTCACTTATATAATCAATATTTCCGTTAGATCGGCAATCAATGTATTTAATTTGTTTTCCAGTATCTTTATCAAATTCTTCTATACAATCGATAGTTCCATTGGATCGGTAATCAATATATTTAATTTGTTTGCCAGTATCTTTATCAAATTCTTCTATATAATGAATTGTTTCGTTATGTTGGAAAAAAGATTTTTTGTAATAAATTTTTTTAATTTGTTTTCCAGTGTCTTGATCAAATTCACTTATATAATCAATAGTTTTTCCGTTGGATCGGTAAAAAGTGTTTTTAACTGTTTTGCCAGTGTATTCATCATATTCAATAATGACTCTTTCGCCAAAGCGACCTTTAGTTTCTTCAATATGGTTTGCCATTTTTTAATTCTCTTTTTTTTGATTTTTAGTTATTTTAATTTTTCTTTTAATTCTCTTGATGATTTTTTTTAAAGCGTTTAATTTTGTCTTAGTGTTTTTTTAAACATAATTTTAAATTTCTTTTTTTTGGTTTTTCGATTAATTTAGTTTTATGGTGTTGTTGTTTTGTTGCTAGTTTAGTGTTTTTAACTGTTTTTTCGGTGGTTTTATTAGTAGCATTGTTGATTTTATGATAGATAATAAAACCAATCAAAAAATTAAAAATATAAAGGAAGCACCAATAATCTTTTTTCGATTTTTATCATTTATCGTTTTTTGTAATACTTTTTTATTGATAATCGCCATAATCAATAATTAAAAACTCCTTTATCGTATTTCTAGTAGTAATCATTGCCAAAAATAAAACTACTATTAATTATAATTATATACCAAAAAAACAAGTTTAACGCTTGAAAAATCATTTTAATAAAATTTTAACTCGCTATTTTTGTTAATTTTTTTAATAAAATATTGCCATCTATTAAAAATGGAGTCAAAAAAACAAAAAAGACCAACCGAAAAGTTGGTTATATTATTATTTTTTACTTTTATTTAAATTTTAAAATAGTTTCATGATTTCATCAAGTACTTATATTTTAATTATTCATATAGTTAGTGATGAAACTATCTAAATTTAGATCACTTAAAAAAAGAAGACAGCAAAAAACTTCTTTTTAAATTTATTAAATTACAAAATAAATACTAAACTATTTTTTTATTTCTTCACTGGCAATAGTTTCTTACTCCAACAATAAATCAGCGATTTGATCAAGTAAAGTTTTGTTTTATTGCATAATTTTTTGACATGTTTAATAGTATGAATCAATTATTTTATTAATTTCTCAGTAAATTAATTTTTTTTGTCCGAAAACTCCCAATCTTGCACTACTGTCAAATAATTGTTTATCTTAAAACGTGCGATTTTGCTAACTTATTTAATCATCGCAAACTCCACTTTAAAAGCATCATCAAAAAATAATTCTTCGGTCACTTTACCGCTCAAAAAAGAAATAATATTAGCAAGCATTCTTTTTTTTAGGGGAGAAAAAATCTCTTTTTTCAAACAACATTAAATTATAACTGCCAGTATTTCACCATAGAATAATCATAATTTTTTTGCACTTTTAAAACATGTTTTTAATTTTAACTTAATAATTACATGAGCAACTTAATATAAAGATAAAATATAAAAATTAATTTCATACTTACATTATAATGTTTTTTTGTAAAGAAAATGTTTTTAAATCAAAAGAATTAATAAAGATTTTTTTATCTTATGCTAAAAATATTTTTTTGATTCAATTTTTATTTCCAGATGATCTAGTTTTGCATATTCGAACTTATCTTTCCTCTAACCTTAAACATTTCCCAAAGCAAAATCATATTCTAATGTAATTATTTGACAATTTATTAATCACATACCATACAAAAATACTTATCACAATCAAAGTACTTAACACAAACAGCCAATAATCTTTTTTACTTGGATAAGCAATGATGTCATTCCAATAAGTATTAATTAATTTTTGATTATTTTCGTCATATTTATAAACTTGATCTTCTTTTTCTTTAATTTCTATTTCATTATTTTCATTATTTTTGTAAGGTGAATCATATTTTACATATTTTAAATTTTTGTTATAATTATTTTTTTCTCTTAAAAAAGTAATAAATTGATAAGCTAAATCTTTTTTGCTTTCTTTAGGCATTACTAAAGCATCAACCCAAATATTAGTTCCTTCTTTGGGTGATATAAAATCTAAGTTATCATTTTTTTCTTTTAAAAATTTAGCGTCTCCAGAATAAGCAACAGCAACATCATAATATTCTTGATTTTTTTGCAACATTCGATCAATTAATTGATCGTTAATAAAAGCAACATCAGATTTTTCTTTTTTAAGGTCTAAAATCCAATTTTTTGCTTTTTTCAAATCTTCTGGTGTTAGATTATCGATCGATAATCCATTTGCTTTTAAACCTATCATTAAACTATCACGAGAATTATTACATAAAGCCACTTTTAATTTAGCGTCTTTTAAAATTTTAAAACCTTTGTCTTCTATTTCCTCCTTTTTTATTTTCTTTTTGTTATAAACAAGAACTACTTTGCCCCAAAAATAAGGAACTGCGTAATCAGCAAAATTGTTAGGTAATTTTTTGTTGATTTCTTTATATTTGTCATTATATTGAGAATCAGAATAATATTCTTTTTCTTTTTCTTCTTTTTCTTTTAATTTATCTTTATCTATTTTTTCTAAAAAATCAGCTTGAATTAATTGATCAATTGCATATTCACTTAAAATAGCTAAATCATATTTATTGTGACTTTTAATTTTAGTCACTGCTAGTTCGTTAGAAGAAAAAAGAACTTGTTTAACTTTAATTTTTGTTTCTTTTTCAAAATCAATAATTGTTTGAGGGTCTAAATATTCACCCCAATTAAACAAAGTTAAAACTTGTTGCGATTTATTATCTTCACTTTCACTTTTATTAAATTTTATCAGCAAAATTACAACCAAAACAAATACTATACCAAAACCAAAATAAGATAAGATTTTTTTTATGTTTAATTTCATTTTCGTTGATCCGCTGTATTTTTTTTATGTTGCAAAAAATCAAAAATAACTTTCGAACTCGCAACTACAATTAAAATGGTTGATAAAGCATTAACAGTTGGATTAATCGTACCTCTCAAACTGTAAATATAAGCCGAAATATTTTGACATTTCGCTCCACCAACGAAATAAGAAATAATGAAATCATCAAAAGACAAAGTAAAAGCTAAGGCGGCTCCGACCAACATTGCTCCCTTTAATTGCGGTAAAATAATTTTTGTTAAAGCTTTTAGAGGGGTTGCTCCCAAATCATAAGCAGCTTCCAAAGAATAAGGGTCAAGACTAATTACTTTAGGATAGACAGCGATCACAACAAAAGGGGTACAAAAAGAAATGTGAGCTAAAATCATTTTGATAAAAGGCGAATCCAAACGTAAGCAACCAAAAACCACAAACAAAGATAAAGCAGTAATAATTTCAGGAATTACGATCGAAAAATTGCTAACATTTAAAATCAGGTTCCGCCATTTTTTTTTCAAACCTTGAGCTAAACTAATTGCTGCAAAAGTACCTAAAAAAGTAGATATAATAGTAGTAAAAAAAGCAATTTGTAAAGTAATTATAATAGTTGATTTAATGGTTGGATCGGTAAAAAGTTTTTGATACCATTGCAAACTAAAACCTTGCCAGTTCACCAAAGAAGCAATTCTACTGTCACTTTTATTAAAAGAAAAGACAATCAAAGAGACAATCGGAAGATAAATAAAAATCAAAATAATTATAATATATAACAAATTAATTAATTTTGATCGAGCGTTAAGCGTCATCACGCACCCCTTCAAAACTTATTTTTTTAAATAAATGAAATAACAAAAACATAGTTAAAGATAAGTAAATGGCAATAGCGCAAGCTTGTTTAATTTCGCCACTTAACAAAGTTTTATTTTCAATTAATTCAGCAATCGTTATTTGGGTAGTTGGTCCTAAATAACGTGGGGCTACAATGTTAGTTGCAGTTTGCAAAAAGACCAACGAAACAGCTCCAACCACCCCAGGCAAAGATAAAGGCCAAATAATTTTTTTAAAGACTTGCCAATCATTTGCTCCTAAATCTTTGGCAGCTTGTATGTATTGGGGATTGATTTTGATAATGGCAGTGTAAATCGGTAAAAGCATGAAAGGTAAAAATAAATAAATCAACCCTAAAATCATTGCAAAATTAGTTTCTAATAAAGAAATTTGAAATCTATTTTTTAAAAATTGCAAAATTTGAACTAAAGCTTGAGTTTTGATAATCATATTAATCCACATTGTGCCATTAATTAAGATAACTAAAAAAGTTTGCCAAACTAAACTAAGTTTTGAAATAGCATAAGCCAAAGGATAGACGATCAACAGAAGAAAAAAAGTAACAATAATTGAAATTGCAATCGAACGCATCAAGATATATAAAAAATTAAAATTAGTTAAAAACTCTTTGTGATAATCAAAAGTAAAGGAATTAGAAAAAAGAGAACCGCTTACATTATTATCTTGCAAAGAATCAATAAAAATAAAACCCATTGGTAAAAAAATTAACCCTATTAAAAGTAAATAATAAGGTATGATTAAAAAACGATATAGTTTTTGGTTATCTTTGGAAGTATAAATATGTATTTTTTTCATTGCCAAATCTCCATCACATGAATATCTTCGGGATTAAAAGTAATATCTACTTCTTTATCGACTTTAACATGGTCTGTAGTTTGAATAGTATACGTTCTTAGGGCAGTTTTGACATCGATTTCCCAATAAACTCCTTTAAAAACAACAGATTCAACTATTCCTGCAATTAAACCTTGACCTTTTGGAACGATATCAATATCTTCAGGACGGATAACAATATCAACTTTTTCGTTTTTGCGAAAACCCTTATCAACGCAAGTAAAATTTTGTTGGTCAAAATAAACTAAATTATCATCTTTCATAATGCCTTGAATTAAATTAGATTCTCCAACAAATTGAGCAACAAACCGATTAGCTGGTTCGTTATAAATTTCTTGCGGACTGCCAACTTGCTGGATTTCTCCGTGATTCATAACAACGACTTTATCGCTGACAGTAAAAGCTTCTTCTTGGTCGTGGGTAACAAATAAAAAAGTGATGCCAGCGTTTTTTTGGATTTCTTTTAATTCATATTGCATCTCTTGTTTTAATTTCAAATCCAAATTAGATAAGGGCTCATCTAACAATAAGACTTGCGGTTTGTTAATTAAAGCGCGCGCCATGGCAACCCGTTGTTGTTGTCCGCCTGATAATTGTTCGATCGTTCTTTTTTCTAACCCTTGCAAACCCATGATTTTAAGATATTTTAATACTTCTTTATGTATTTCTATTTCTTGACTGTTTTTATCGATAAAACTTTTTTTAATTAAGTTAGTTTGTTTGATAAATTGTACCTTTAAAAGTTTTTTTTGGGCTTGAAATTTTTGTTTTAATATTTTAATTTCTGCCACAGTTAAAGTAGAGGTTAATTCTTGGTTTTGCAATTGGGCTAAACGCTTTTGATCATCTGAAAATTTAATTTCTAATTGTTTTAATTTATCTTTATAATTAGCGTTAAAATCTTTTAAACGTAACCCAAAAGCCACATTTTCAAAAACATTTAAATGAGGAAATAAAGCGTACTTTTGAAAAACGGTATTAATCGGTCTTTTGTGGGCGGCAACATTTAAAATACTTTTTTGTTGAAACAAAACTTCACCACTGCTAGGATTTTCAAATCCACCAATAATACGCAAAATAGTAGTTTTGCCACAACCAGAAGGACCTAATAAAGTCACAAATTCATTTTGTTTGATTTCTAAATTAATCCCTCGCAAAATTAATTGATTATCAAAAACTTTAGTTAAGTTTTTTAAAGTGATTAATGTTTTCATATTCAAATACCTATTCTAATGTTTAGAAAATTTTTAAATTATGATGCAATTTGAACTATGCAACAAAAGCTAAAATACACCAGCATTTCGGTAGCCTAAAAAATAATTAGTCAACAATTTTTTTATTACTAATTTTAGCATATCATAAAAGAATGAATTTGCTATCATAAAAAAATATTTTATTTGTTAGATATCCCACCGGACCAAAAAACGAAACCACCTAAAAACAAAAAATAAATCCACAAAAAAACAAGCTAAATTGTTTATTAAATTAAAATAAACAGTTTAGCTTTTTTTTGTTTTCTAAACTGCGAAAAGGAGAAAAAAATAATGAAAAATCAAATTGAAGAATTAGAAAAAAATTTGCAAATCCTTACAGCCAAGGAGCGCGAAAACATAAATTATTCGAAAAAATTCGCACGTTGGGTGGAAGAATATAAATTCGAGGCACAAAAAGTCAAAATCAAGGCAAAAACAATAAAAACTAAAATAGAAGCATTAAAAAACCAATTAAACCAAGAATAAATAAAAATATCCAAAAAAGGGGAAACAAAAAAATGAAAAAAATAATATTGAAAATAAAATTAGTAGTTTTAAAGGATTTAAATATAAATTAGGTAAAGATTTTTACGAGGTAATACAATATTATTTTGAAACTGATTCTATTTTTTGTATTGAAAGACGTCTTAAAAATGTAGAAACTCTTTTGAAAAAAACTGTTTATGATTTTGATACAAAAAATATTGATTATATAAGTGAATTTGATAGAAAAACTGAAAGTCTAATTAAAGAAACTTTTTATAATTTGTATACAAAAACTATTTGGTTTATAAAGGAATATGACAAAATAACACATAAATTAATTAAAAAAACTTATTATCAAGATGACGGTAAAACTGTTAATTTGGTAAGAGAATATGATAAAAACACAGGTGAATTAAAAGAAAAATGGAAATCTATGGAGTTTGAAAAACCTGTTATTATAAATTATAATTATTTAAAAAATTACAAGATAATAAAAAATAATACATTTCATCTATCCTTTTAAAAGGATAGATGAAACAAAAAGAAAAGGAATATTTAAAAATGAATAATTCTATACTTGATTATTCAGAATCTTTTTAAAAAAACCATTAAACAAAAATAGGAGAAAATAAAAAAAATGAAAAATGAAATTAAATTAGTTAAAAGAAACGGTTGGCCAATTATTGAAGAATACAATCAAGAAACAAACAAACTAGTTAAAGAAACAGCATTTAACAACGATAATAAAGCAATTTGGTTTATTCGTGAATACGAACAATATAAAAACACAGGTAAAGAAATCAAAGAAATTAATTACGGATGTGGTGGCGGAAAAAATGTTCGTGATATAAGCGAATATGATAAAAACACTAGCGAATTAACGAAACAAACATTTTTACAATCCGACGGGACAATTGATTGTATGTATGAATTCAAACAAACCGCTCGCAAACTAGCTATTAAAGAAACTTATTTTCACAACAACGGTCAAATTAAAGAAGTAAAACATATAAATAAAACATGTTAAATAGCGATAACAAATTAAATGAAAAATGAAATTAAAGAAGTAGAAAAAACATTTCAACTTTTCAAAGAAGAGGCACAATATTACACAACCAAGGCAAAAGAATACATAGCCAAGATACAAGCAAAAACAGCAATGACACAAGAAGAAACAGTTGAGGCACAATATTTCACAGCTAAGGCGCTAATATACTTTAACCAATTAAAAAAACTAGGCGATGAATTAGAACAATTAAAAGCTGAATCCAAGAATAAATAAAAATATCCAAAAAAGGGGAAACAAACAATGAAAACAAATATTGAAAACGAAATTAAAGAATTAAAAAAAGAATTTCAATTATCCAACAAAGAGATACGCGAAAGCATAACTAAAGCGAAATCATGTATGTATTGGGCGCAAGAATACACAGCTAGGGCAGAAGAAGAAGACTTAACCAACATAAAAGAAGCAGAAGAAAACGCAACTTGGGGACAAGCGCATTTAAAAGTGGCAAGAATGTTAGTAAATAAGACGCAAGAATTAAAAGCAAAAATAGAAAAACTAAAAAATGAATTAAACCAAATTCATTGTCAAAAAATAATTGAAAAATTAGAAATTAAAAATATTTCACAAGTTTATGACTGGGTTAGAAAGTATAATAGCGACCCTGAAGGAGAATTAGACAACTTAAAACCTAAAAAAAAGGCCATATCACAAGAAGATGAGGACTTATTACAAGCTTTAACGAAAGAAACGACAAAACTATTCAAAAACCGCCTTGAAAAACGCGATTTTTACTTAAAAATTATTCAAAAATACTCTCAATCTTTGTCTCTTAATCAAATATTAAAAAAACTACAAATACATAAAAGCACTTATTATCGGTGGCTTTTGCAAAATAAAAAATTCGCCACTAATCAACCCTTAGAAAAAGCCATTTATAAAATGTGTTATCAATACGCTTTTGTGGCAAACCATATCCCTATTATGAGATTAGGATACCGTCGTATTTGGTTTAAAATGAAAAAAGCAGGCTTTAAAGTATCACGCTTAACAGTTTTAAAAATTATGAATAAATTAAACTTGTTATCACGGATGCAAAAAACCAAGTCAAAACATTTTCAAGTCAAAGCCGAACAAAGAAAAATCACATTTCAAAATAAATTAAATAATAATTTTTACGCCTCAAAACCTTTACAAAAGATTTGTACTGACATTACTTATATTATTATGCCAAACGGCGCTAAGGTTTATTTATCAGCTATTTTAGATTTACATACAAGAGAAATAATTAGCTTTAATTTATCTCAAAAACAAGACATTAATTTTGTTATGCAAACATTATCAAAAATACCTTTTTCTAATGGTTGTATTCATCACAGATTTTTTTAATTAACATGGTTTTTTGTTTCCTTTCCAAGTGTGTGTGTTGTGAAATAAAAAAAGACCCTGAAAAGGGTCTTGGTTTGTGATTAAAAAAATTAATTATTTTAACGTCTTCTATTATTATTTTTTGGTCGATTTTGGTTATTTTGTATTTGATTTCTAATGATATTTATTTGTCTTTGATTTTGATCTATTCTTGTTTGAATATTTCTTAAAGTATTTATTTGTTCTTCCGAAGCATAAAGTAGTGTATTATTAATGGCTGAAATCATCTCTTGTGTTAACAATAAATATTCCCTTTCTAATTGAACTCTTGTCATATTATTATCAAAATTTCTTAACATTCGTTCTTGATTATTTAGTTGTCTTTGTTGATAAGTTATTATTTGTTGGTGTATTTGTTGTAGTTGATTCGAAAAAAAATTAATTTCCGTTTCTGAGCTATGATTAAAAAGAGCATTAATCAATTGTTGAGATATTCTACCTTGGGTTAATAATAAGTTTCTAAAAATATTATATTCATCTATATGATTATCAACAACGGAATTATTTTCAGATATGCCATCGTTATTATTATCCATTCCCATTGCTTGTTGATTATTAGTAATGAAAATTAAACCTAAACCAATAAATAAAATAATATTAAATAATAGTAAATGTTTTTGTAATTTAAACATTAATTAATTCTCCTTTTATTTTTATTCTTTTTTATCACCAGTCATCGCTGGTTCTTTTGTTATTTTCGGCTTCCTGGGCTTTATCGTTATTGTGTTTATCTTGATAAAGAGATAAAGTTTTGCGGACAGGGTTAAAGTGGAGGTTGAAATATTCGTTTTTAAATTCTGAATTTTTCACCCATGCGCGGCCAAGGTAATAGTCTTTGTCGTCGTCTAAGAAGTGTTTAGGGCCTTTGTAGTCGAGGATTAAACAATTACCACTTGAGTATTTATTGATTTTTTGTCTAATTCTTACATATAAATATAATTGACTATCAAGTTCTTTATCGAAATGAGAAAATTTAAATCCATTGTCTGTGGTCATATCATAAGTATCACCATCTTTATTCCAACAGTCGAAAGGATAACGGTCTTTGATGTAGTTGGCGAGGTTTGAAGGTTCTTTTTGGGTTTCGAGGCGATATAATATTAATTTTTGATTTATTTTGATTAGTTCATTGTGATTTTTCATGATTTTTTCTGATAAATTATCTAATTCAGGATTATTAGGTGAACGATTCATATCTATGGCTTTTTCATTTAAATAAATTTGTAGGTTTTTTTCTTTAGCTTGTTTTTCTAATGATTCTCGTTCGCGAAATAATTGTTCTGCCTTAAGTTTTTGCTGTTCATAATAACCTATTCCATTAAGGCCATCAAAAGTATATTTGGCTTTGATCATTGTACATTTTTGTTTGTCGTCATACCATTCTTCGATGTTTTCGAATGCGGTTTCTTTTAAATTAGGAATTTTTTCTTTTGGTAATTTATTGATTTTTTTTCGGTTAAAACAATAAAACCAATAAAACCGATAATTAAAAAAAGAAATACCCCTAAAATAATAAAAAACCATTTAATGATTTTTTTAATATTAAACATAATTAATTCCTTTCGGGTAATTTTGAATATACTAACATTTTAACACATTTGACTTCTGAATTTTAATTAAAACCAATTAAACCAAGAAGTTACTTGTTTAGCTATACCTTTAGTTATTTTAACTGCGTCGTGGTGTGTTTTTAAAGCCAAAGTTTGAAGGGGGCCACTATAGGTGTTTGTTTGTTTTTCTAGTTCTAATTCGATGTTTGTTAATTCTACTTCTTTTTCGAATAATTCATCACTTTTTTCTTTTAATTTCACTTTAGTTTCTTCATGGGCTTTTTGTTCGTCTTTTAGTTGTTTGAGGTGTTCCAAAAGTTTAGACACTTTTTGCTTTTTAAAAATTCTTTAAGACTAACTATTAAGTTAGTCTTTTTTTCTTTTCCAAGACTAAAATAATTTTCATATCTTTTCTAAAAACGTTTTTAGAAAGGATTCTAATGTTAAGACAAAAATTATTTAAAGATTTTTTAAAAAATAAAAAGAATTTAGAGGCCCGCAATCAATTAATTGAACTTCATTATCCGTTAGCAAAAAAATTATCAAACAAATTTAATTTCTATCCGCGAGTTTTGACTAAAGAGGATTTATACCAGGAAGGGATTTTAGGTTTAATCAAAGCCCTCAATAATTACCAAGATTTAGGTTACGACTTTATCGCCTACGCTACTCCCACCATCAAATCGGAAATCAGAGAACTAATAAGAAAAAGCCACTCACCTTCAATACCCCAAAAAACAACCAAACCAAGAAATATCAGTTTTAACGAAAACCAACACTCACAACAAACAATTTACGACAAAATCCCCAATCCGCATCAATTATGGCTAAAACAAGTAAAACATGAATTATTGATAAAAAAACTAAAAACTAAATTAAGTAAAAATGAATTCAATGTTATTTGTTTAAGTTTTGGCATCTCATTAGAAAACAATAACGAACCAAATCACCAACCCCTATCCAACCAAGACATCGCCCAAAAACTAAATTTAACTTTAAGACAAGTAGAAACAACAAAAAACATAGCAATTCAAAAATTAAACCCAAATAATAAAAAAAGGAGAAATAAAATATGTTAAACAAAGTTCAACTAATTGGCAATATCGCCCATGACCTAGAAAAACAATATATCAACAGTAACAACGAACAAATCCCTAAAATAGATTTCAATTTAGCAATCAACAACAAGGATAAAGTCCAATACATCCCTTGTGTAGTATTCCGTAATCAAGCCGAAAATTGCAATAAATACCTACATAAAGGTTCGGGCGCCAAAGAGGCCTAAATATCGAGCTATCTAACCAATAGCCAGTGCCGATAAACACTGAATGGATATGGTCGGTCCGTTAAGCGAAAGAATAATGGATTACAGCAGACCATAAAAGCGGGTTGAGACGAAGTAGTTAGTCAAGATGATACCGCCACCAAATTGTCCCATGGATAAGCCTGAAATGGTCTAAGAAGGAAAGCAGATGTAATCTTAGAACCTAATACGCAAACTACTGAAGCCGTATAGTCCAGAGTCTAACAGGATATATTATTTGTCTTGGTTAGTTTATCTAATTAACAGAAAGCCTGGAATCTCACCGACAGTCAGGAAAGACGTTAAAACATAAGCGGTTACTTCACCTAAAGGACAAAGGTAGATATTTAGAGTAACTTGGAGAATCCTAAAAGCTAGTTATTTAATTAACAAGTCAAGGAATAAATGCCGAGACGCTCAAGGATAAAGAAGCTATTTAATAGTCGTGGATAATTCAAAGTTAACATTGGAATATGCTAACACAATGACCCACCAGGGCGAAGGTTAATAACCTTTACAAGGCGAAAGTAGCTAGTAATTTACTATTTATTCACTGTAATCAAGGAAGGAGTTGATAAATATGTCAACAACTGTTTCAAATGAAACTAAGCTTTCGCGAACATTGAATAAGATCCTATATTGTTCTACAAATAACTATCCTCTAAAAAGAGAATTACAACAAGGAATGAATAATCTACATAACACGTTAATTGCATTTAACAAAATTGCAACCAACAAAGGTGCGGGTACACCTGGAATTGATGGTAATACAATTGACAGTCTCAATCTTAAAAAATTAGAAAGATATCACAAGGAATACATCAGTAACAAGTACAATCCAAAGCCTGTTAAAAGAATATTCATTCCCAAAGACAACGATAAGGTTAGACCTCTTGGAATACCTACCATAAAAGATAGAATAGTCCAAAGAAGCCTTGAACAACTCTTAACTCCTTATCTTGAAAATCAATTCTTAGAATGGAGTTTTGGATTTAGAACCAAAAAATCCTGTCTTGATGCAATCAAACGCGTCAAACAGAGATTTAAGGGAATTGATTATATCATCAAAATTGACCTTAAAGGTTATTTTGACACAATCAATCATGAAACTCTTATGAAAACCTTGACGAAGTTTATACGCAAGAATAAAACTCTTTCAACCATTAACAAGTGGTTAAAAGCTGGGTTCATGAAAGATGGCATCAAATACGAATCTTTATCTGGTTCTCCACACTGACCCAAACACTGGCAATATATTTAAAACAACTATATACCAACCCGACGGAACAACTGTTGATTATATAAGTGAATTTGACCCAAACACTGGCGAACTAGTTAAAGAAACTAATTACCACCCCGACGGAACAATTAGTGATATCTTTAACTTTTAAACCCAACAAAAATCATAAAAAGGAGAAAAAATGCAAAAAGCAAAAGAATATCAAACAATTAATTACCGCTCCGACGGAACAATTAAATCTATAATTGAATTTGACCCATCCACTGGTAAAACAATTAAACAAACTTTTTACCAACCCGACGGAACAACTGTTGATTCTATAATTGAATTTAACCCATCCACTGGCGAACCAGTTAAAACAATTAATTACCGATCCGACGGAACAATTAAATCTATAATTGAATTTGACCCATCCACTGGCAAACAAGTTAAAGCAACTAAATGCCGATCCGATGGAACTATTTATTCTATAACTGAATTTAACCCATCCACTGGCAAACTAGTTAAAGCCACTATTTTTCAACAAGACGGAACAACTGTTGATTATATAAGTGAATTTAACCCATCCACTGGCGAACCAGTTAAAACAATTAATTACCGATCCGATGGAACAATTTATTCTATAATTGAGTTTGACCCATCCACTGGCGAACTAGTTAAAACAACTATATACCAACCCGACGGAACAACTGTTGATTATATAAGTGAATTTGACCCAAACACTGGCGAACTAGTTAAAGAAACTAATTACCACCCCGACGGAACAATTAGTGATATCTTTAACTTTTAAACCCAACCAAACCCCATACCTAGACTCCCTCACACGGTCGGAATGGGGTTAACCGTAAATAAAAAAATGACACAAAAAAACCAAAAATATTGACCTAAACAAGTCACAAAACTGTTTCAACTAAATAAATCATCAGAAAGGAGAATAAAAAATGCCAAAAAACCAGATATACGCCTTCACAGCGGTTGTTGTCGTTTCAGTAATCATAGCTGCTTCAATTTGGTTCTTCCAACCATTCAAATCAAAAGAAGCATCACAAACCAATTCAACTCCAACAGTTGAAAAATCAGACTCAACTAAAAAAGATGAAAAATCTAACGAAAACAATCAAAACAAATAAAAATAGCATCACCTAAACCAAACCAAGAAAGGAGGCGACTTGGTGCAAACTCAAGAAACCCAACCAACCAAACCCCACTTTACATTTATTTCTAATTTTATAGAAACAATTTATCTAATTTCAATCCAAGTTTTTATAATTTATTTAATCAAAATAACTTACCCAAATTTCAAAATAGAGGAATTAAAAAATTTAAAATTAGAAATAATCCCTTTTGTTTCAATTATCGCAATCGTTTATTTCCAATTAAATGTTGTTTTTAAACTTACTAAATTATTCCAAGTTTCAAAAACCAAATCAGAAGCATTCAAAGAAATAAGAAAACAATATTTCCAACAATTAATTAAAAATTTTGAAAATAACGAAGCTCATAAAAATCAAATAGCAAGTGAAGAAATGAAAAAAGTTAATAAAATATTATTACAAAAAAACAACGAACTAAATGAAAATTATAAAAAAATAACTAAATTAAACGAAGAAATAGCAAAATCAAAACTTCAATTAGAAACCAAAAAGTAAGAAAACAAAAAATGAAAACAACCAACTAACCAAAGAAACCTAATACTACCCCTACAGCAAAACAATCGACTATATCTACGAATATAGCCCACAACCAGAAGGACCTAATAAAGTCACAAAACTATTTTATAAAATCAAATTGATGAAAGGAAATAAAAATGTTTCAATTAATTAAAAGGTTTTTTATGATAATTTTTTTAGTCACATCAATTATCGGCCAAGTTTTATTGTTCAATTTATATCAAAAATTTAAAATCAATAATCCTGAAATCGAAATTCAAGCAATTAAATTTTTTGGGTTGGTAGTTGGCGAAATTATGCTTTTTTGGATTTGTTTTTATAGTTTTAAACATGTTCTTGACATTTTTAAAGCACAATCAACAACTGAAAAAGATTTATTCGCATTTGAAAAACAATATCAATTACAAGCAAAATCAATTGAGTTGCAAAGTAGATTAAATAATCAAGTACACCAACTAAATATTGAAGAAAAAAAGCAAAAGCAATTGGAAGAAAAAAACCAAAAAGAATCGAAAACTAAGTAAAAATGACCAAACAACAAGAAACAATTATTGTAAAAAAAAGTTTATCAATTATGTTTTTACTTGCTGAAATAGCTGGATTAGTTTTTTTAATATTTTTCAAATCAGATTTTTTAGAAAAACATTTTAAAGATTTTTTACTTACTTTTTCAAAATATTTTTTAGCAACATTAATTATTTTTTTAGGTCTTTATTTCACAGGAATTAGCTTAAAACAACTATTTACTTCCAATGTATTCCAAATTACAAATACCCAACTAACTAAATAATTTTTAAACCAAAAAAGAAAGGCAAAATTAAAAAAAATGAATAAACAAGACTTAAAAAATTCAAAAGAAAGAAATAAAATAAAATGCCAAAAACACAATTCAAAAACTTAAGTCAATTTCTTTTTAAATGGATTTTTTTCATAACAATCCTATCAATTCCAATTGTTATATTTTTTTCAACAAAATTTGCACTAAAACGAATAAAGAATTTAAAAACAATTGAGTTTTTTAATCCCCGAAAAGTGATAAAAAATGTTTAATTGGTTGATCGAATTTATAAATTATATTGAGACAATATTAAAATTAATTGTTGAATTTTGGCATCGTGAATCAAATTTCATAATTAGATTTATTTTAATTTATGTCATTATTTTACCAGTATTATGGTCTATTCCAATTTTTGATGTAATTATAAATTTTTGTTTAAGTTTTTTTGAAATATTTTTTAATTGTTTCACCTTTATTTTGAAAGGAATATCAAATTTCATTAAATTCATTTTTGGAATCAAACCAAAAACATTTTATTTAAAGCAAGGAAACATAAAAATTATTTTCGAAAGTGATATAAACGGAAAACTAAAAATCATAAAAAAAGAAATACTCCCAATAAATCAAACCAATCAAGTAAATGAATATGAAGAAATCACATTAAATTAACCAATGAACCAAACCAAATAAAAAGGAGAACCAAATAATGAAAAATATAATCAAAGAAACTACTGACAAATACGGATATAGAGTTGTTGTTGAACTTAACCAAAACAACCAACTAATCAAAGAAACCCATTTCAACCCCGACGGCAAAACAATTTGGTACATCAACGAATACGACCCACAAACAGGACACCCAATCAAACAAACCGAATTCAAATTCGACGGCGAAACAATTGATTACATCGAAGAATTCAACCCCGAAACTGGCAAAATTATCAAAGACATCTTTTACAACCCCGATGGCTCAATTAGATCTATTGAAGAATATGATGAAGATGATGACGACCACGAATGCAATTGTGAATATTGCGATCAATAATAATATCACACTTAAAAAAACCAACTAAAAATCCAAAAACTAACAAAAAAACACCAAACAATTACAAATCAAACCTATCAAGGAGGAACAAATTATGACAACTCAAAAATTGCACCCTTTACAAATAACTGCATATATATCAATCATTTTACATTTTATTTTTATTGTAGCAATAAATTACCACAATAATCAAATACCTTTTTTGCCAAAAACAGCAAAACAACCTGAACAAACTCAAGAAACCCAGCCAACCAACCCCCCAAACCAAATAAAAGGAGAAATAAACAATGAAAAACAAGAAACAAAAAATTCAAACTAAAAATAAAATTTTTACCACTTTAGTGGTTTTTATCTGTTCGTTGTTTGTACTTGGTTCTTTGGTTGCGATTACAAATTATTTTTCTAAAAGAAAAACAGAACCAATCCAATTAGCAAACGAAATACCAACTTTCGAAGTTGAACGTACGGGTGGCAACAACACCGAAAAAACCCTTTTGCCAATCCCAATCCCTAATTTAAATAAAAACAAATATGCACATTTAATCACCATCGACCACAAAGCAACTTTTAACCCAAACGGAATTGAACTCGGTGATCCGTTATATTTAAAAATAGCAACACGTTATGACACACATAACACATTCGCAAAACCAGAACAATTTTTTAATTTATCAATAAAAGTAGCAGGGGTTGAATACAATGATGCAACCCGCCCTAAAATGACTGAAAAAGGTGAAACAAAAGAAACACAACGCAACATCAAAATTAGTATCGAACAAAGAGATTTAATTACTAACAAAAATCCAAAATTAGATTTAATCATTGATTATGAATTAGTTGATTCAAAAGGAAACGGTTTCGGCGGTGGAAGTCAAACTATCGAAAACAAAATCGCCCAAACTGCTTAATTTTAGAAAATAGCACCCTTAAAAAAGGTGTTATTTTTTCCCCAACAAACACCGAAAGGAGGTAAAAAACAAAATGTCAAAAAACGAATTAATTAGACAAATCGCACTCAACAACGGAACAACCATCAAAGAAGCCAAAGAATTTTTTGATATTTTTGAAGAGGTTTTAACTAACGCCATCACTTCAAACGAAGAAGTAGTTTTATCACCAAAAGTTGGTAGATTCATTTTAAAAAAACGCGAAGCACGCGAAGGACACAACCCACAAACTGGGGAAAAAATCCAAATCCCAGCAAAAACAGTAGCCACTTTTAAATTATCTAAAACAATCAAAGACCAAGTTTCAACAATTGAACTTGAATAATTACAACTCATTAGCCACTTTCCAAAGTGGCTTTTTAATTTAAAACAATCAAAACAATACACACACACCCCCCACGCACGGCACATAGCCAAACAACGCGGAAAACAAACAAACAAAAAACAAAAAGAAAGGAGTCAAGTTATGTCAACACCAATCAAAAAACCAACCCAAAAAACAATCAAAACAACCAAAAAAACAACCAAAGAAACAATCAAAACACCTCTCACACCCACCACGTACGGCACCTCAGCCCCTCAACCAGAACAACAAAAAGAAATTTTACAACCAACAAAAGAGGTTAAAAAATTTCCAACCTTGTTAATGATTACAATTGTGTTGTTGTTTTGCCAAATATTAGTAGGTACATACGTTTGGATTCATCATCAAACAATAACAGAAATTGAAGAAAAAACTGATAAAAACCAAAACCAAAACCAAGCAACAATAACACCTAAACAAATTGAAGAATTGGAAAACAAATTAAAAGAAAAAATAAACCAAACGCAAAACAACAAAATGTTTTTAAAATTAAAACCCTAAAATACCTTTAAAACGTATTATTTTAACCCATAATGGCGTTTTAATAAGTTCTTTGAACACTAAATCAAATTGTATTTTAAAACGTTTTAAAGGCCAATATTTTGATTAAAAAAATAACTAAAACCAAGCAATAAAACAATCAACTCAAAACAATACCCTTAAAGCCCCCAAAAACTTACTAACACATCAACTCCCTAGAAAATAAACTTTTAAATAGATTTGACAAAATAATTATTTTATTGTAAAATAATATTGAACATCATTTTGTTTTACCAGTTTGTGGGTTGTATTCGATGATGTGGTTCTATATTCTATTTTATTCATTGTAAAAGTGTGTTTTAACAAAAAAAGACCGTTGTTCTAGCAACGGTCTTTTAATTTACCATGTAATAATTATGGTAAATTTTAAAAATTTAAAAATAAATTTCATTCTATTTTACCTCCTGTATAATGTGTTTTAATTAAGATAGTTAAAAATATAACTATCTCTAATGATTGTACTATTAAAAAAATTAAAAAAACAACAAATTATAAAATTAAAGTAAAATAACAATAAATCCTAAAAAACAAAAACAACAAACGCTCAAGCAACAACAACCTAAGCACGTCGCTAAACTGCTTATGTTGTGTAACAAATAACTCTTTTTGTTTTCTAAAAAATAGAACCTTTGTGGAGATTCTATTTTTATTTTATAATAATGTAAATTATTTTTTAATAATTTAATTATTAATTTTAAGTAATTCATAATAATCTCCTTTCTAATGTGTAGTTGCATCTTCAAAAGATTTTTTTAAACATCTTAATGAAGATGCTTATAATTATTAAACATTTTTATAAGCGATAATTTACAACAAATATGAAAATTAAAACCACAAAAAGAAAATTAAAAACAAAATAACAGTTAAAAAACCAACTAATTTTAATAAAATTTGAAAAGAAATAACAAAATAATTTATATAAAATTTAATTTTACATAAAGACCCTTTCAAGGGTCTTTTTTATTTTAACAACACACTAACTGGCAAGGTAATAAATAAAATTAGACAATATGTTAATTAAAATTTTAAATACAACTGTCTTGAAAGAAACTATTTCACAAACCACATTAAATTAGGAGGTAACCAACAATGACCAATTCAACCAAAAAACCAATTAGTAAATTATAAAAAAATACCCAAAACAAAGGAGAATTAAAAAAATGCAAAAAGCAAAACACGATTACAAACCGAAATTGATGTTTTAAATCAACAAACATCAGAACTAGCTAAACAAATTGGTAATGTTAAATTAGAAATCAAAAAACTAGAATACAATAAAAAAATGTATGAAAATATGTTGATTAATGCTAATAAATTAATAAAATCCAATAAAAGAAACCTTAAATATTTTGAAAAAGATTGCAATGAACAAATTATTTCTATGCTTGATTCGTTTTTCAACATAATACCATAAAAAAAAGATACATAAAAGACCCATTTAGGGTCTTTTTTTTATATTGATAACAAACAAACAAAAAAACAAAAAGAAAGGAGCCAAGTTATGTCAACACCAATCAAAAAACCAACCCAAAAAACAATCAAAACAACCAAAAAAACACCCAAAGAAACAATCAAAACACCTCTCACACCCACCACGTACGGCACCTCAGCCCCTCAACCAGAACAACAAAAAGAAATTTTACAACCAACAAAAGAGGTTAAAAAATTTCCAACCTTGTTAATGATTACAATTGTGTTGTTGTTTTCCCAAATATTAGTAGGTACATACGTTTGGATTCATCATCAAACAATAACAGAAATTGAAGAAAAAACTGATAAAAACCAAAACCAAGCAACAATAACACCTAAACAAATTGAAGAATTGGAAAACAAATTAAAAGAAAAAATAAACCAAATGCAAAACAATTCCCAAGAGGAATTATTATCAAACCCAACCCAATCAACTGATGACGAAAATTCTATGTTTCAACCAGCTAATCCAGAAAAATTTTTATCATTTGATAAACTAATCGGTTTTAAAAATGAGTTAAAAGCAGTTGAAGGATTTTTAGATTATCTTAAAAATAAAGATAACTACCAAGGAATTGGCGAAGTAGAACCGCCATTGGGTATTTTAATGTACGGTTGCCCTGGTACTGGTAAAACAACCCTTGCAAGAGCATTAGCCAAAGAAACCAATTTGCCATTTTTTGAGGTTTCAAGTTCATTATTCTCACAAAAATTCAAAGGTATAGCACCTCAAATGGTAAAAGATTTATTTGAAATTGCAAGAAACGTAGCAGAAGAAAACAATGGTGCAATTATCTTTTTAGATGAATGTGAAACTATTTTTACTGATTTAAGTTCATTAGAGGCAGGTTCAGAAATTGCCAATGTGGTTAATCAATTCAAAACTGAAATGACATCAATGGAAAACAACCCAGAAAAACTAATTTTCATTATCGGTGCCACAAACCATGAAGAACAAATTGATGAAGCTATCAAATCAAGATTCACATTCAACATTGAAGTAAAACCAGGTACTAAATCCGAAAGAAAACAGTTTTTAGAATTCATGATTAAAAGACGTAAAAACCCATATTCCGACGAAGCCAAAACATATTTGTTAGAGGTTATCAACGAATCATTGGAATTTTTACCAGAACACCAACAATTTTTAAGAGCAAATCGTACCTTAGAAAACCTATTGAAAGCAACAGTTAACAACTTTGCTAAAAACCGAGGACAAGGTGAAACTAGAAGAAATGAAATCAATAAAGAAGACTTAAAACAAGCCTACAAAATGATAATTTCACAAGACACAGAAGTATTAGATAAAATTGAAAACCATAATAAAGGAGGTGATAAATAATGTTATCGCCCTTAGACTTATTTAAAAGTTATTTTTCTTTTAAATCTTATTTCACTTGGTTTTTGTTAGCTAGTATTCTTTTTGGTGGTTTTCTTTTCATCAAAAGGAAAAATTATCACACAAATAACAACACTTGGAAAGGCTATTTAATTTATTTTTTAATTATTATGAGTATTTTAGGTTTTGGTTACTTATGTTTCTTTTATAAACCAAAAGCCCCATCATCTAAATATTACGGCCAATTAATTGGTGAAATCGATAAAGCTATTGACAAATACGATCAAACCATCAACGATTATAAAGGACTCAAATCCGATTGGGAAGGCGAATTAAAGAAATGTGAAGAAGAATTAAAAACATTATACGAAAAACAAGAAATCAACCAAAACCAAAAAGAAAAAATCAAAAAACTTTTAGATCAAACCGAATTAAAAATAACTGATATCAAAACTCAACAACAAGAAAATGAAAAAAATATTTCTGAACTAAAAGAACAACTAAAAGAAAAAGAACAAGAAAAAACCAAAAAAGACAAAGAAATTGCCAAAAAACAAGAACAAGAAAAACTAGCTTCACCCGACGACAAAATCAGACTAAGAGCCGAAATCTCCAAACTCCAAGACGAACGACTTGAAGTAGTTGGCGAAATTGACGACATTAAAGTTAAAATCGGAAAATTAGAATCCAAACAAGAAATGTACGAAGATATGTTATCAAGCGCCAAAAGTTACAAAAAAATATTAGAAGACCGATTTAAATTTTTTACAGCTGGTGAAAAAGCATTATTCAACCAAATCACATCCGCTGAAGAACGCAAAGCCGAAATTCAAAAAAACATTGACGAAATGGATGTCAAAATGATAACTATCGGTGCAGAAAGAAAACAATTAGAAATTTTACGCCAAGCAGCAGATGCATCCAAAACTGCTTTAGATGACTGGGATAAAAAACATGAATTTAGTTTTGGTAACCTCCGCGATGCGCTTTTTCAAGGTGCAGAACTTTATATGGATGCTTTTGGAGGACGTAGTTTCTTGAAAGCCATAGGTGGTGGGTTGACCAAAGAAGTAGCTGGAACCATTGCCAAAGCAGGATTAGCAATTCACGAAATTCATCGAGTAGTTAATTTAGGTAAAGAATTATTTTTTAACGAAGATAACACCCCTAAAATGATGTCAAAAGAAACTTATGACTCTATTTGCGCTCGTATTAAACGTGATAAAGACAAACTAGATGCTGACTACAAAGACTACGAACGCAAAAAAGAAGAATATCGAAATAGAGATTTAATTAAAGAATTCAAAACCCAAACCAACCAATTAGTTGAATTTGAAAAACAAGATCAATCCGTAATCGCTGAATACAAAAAAATCATCGACGAATTAGATGAAAAAAGAAAAGAAGTTTCAGTTACTGGGAAATTGTGTCTAAAAAAATCTGAATTAGAAGAAAAACTCAAAGATTTAAACGTAGAAATCGAAAACACAAAAGAAGAATTAAAAAATAAATCTCCAAACTACAATCGCGCTCAACAAAGATTAAAAGAAAAACAAACTCAAACCCAACATGCTAAATTTTTTCAACCGATTACCAAAAAATAATTTTTAACAAAAAAAGCAAGTTAATGTCTTAGAAAAAGACAATTAAAAAACCATTTTTAAGCATAAAACTTGTTTTTTTTTGAGGTATAATAACAATATAATTAAAAAAAGGAGAATTAAAAAATGAATAACAAAAAAAGTTCAGCACCAATCATTATAATTTTATTAATTTTAATAATTAGTAGTGGCGTTGGTTTTTATTTTTGGATGAACCAAACACCAAAACCCGAAACCCCACAAACCACCCAGCAACCCAGACCAAACCCAAACACACCTCACACACACCCCACGCACGGCACCTCAGCCCACAAACCAGAAAAAGGTGAAGAAGAATTAGACGAAACTAAAAAAGAAGAAACCCAAGACCAATCAACCCAACCAAAATTCACAATCACACAAGCTAATTTTGACAAAGTAAAAGAATATATATTTTCAGAAACCGATGACAAATCTTTATTACCCAATGATCTTTCTGAACAAGAAAAAAATAAAATTGAAGAAATAAAAAACAGTTGGAAATCATCGTTAAAAGAAGAACAAAATCCAATTGATGAAGAAAATAACAAATGCGATGATTATAATCGCCAAATCCAAGAAATAAAATCGCAATACCCATCATTAAAATCTCAAAAAGAACAATTAGAACAACAAGAAAAAACCAAAACAGCCGAACTTAATAAATTAAAATATCAACGGGGAGAAATTAGTCCTATTTATGCAAAAACAATTAAAAAACTCTCAAATATTGAAATCATAAACCCTAAAACCCCCAATCCAGAACTAGAAACCAAACTAAAAGCCGAAATCAAAATATTACAAGACGAACGACTTGAAGTAGTTGGCGAAATTGACGACATTAAAGTTAAAATCGGAAAATTAGAATCCAAACAAGAAATGTACGAAGATATGTTATCAAGCGCCAAAAGTTACAAAAAAATATTAGAAGACCGATTTAAAAATACTAAAAAAGATTTTCAAAACCAAATTATAACTTCACTTAACGCCCTCTACCAAATCACCTCAACTGAGGGATAAAAATAAAAAAAAGGAGAATCCAAAAAATGCAAGAATTAAAACAATATTCAAAAATATGTATCTTTTTTATTGGTATTATTATTTCCGTGGTTGTTACTTTTTATTTTAATAATCATAATAATTTAAAAGAATATAATAATTTAAACACTCAAACACTAAAAGAAAACATTGATTTAAAAAGTCAAACACTAAAAGAAAATATTAATAAAGTTGAGCAGAAAGTAGATGAATTTAGACAAGAAACTAATAACAATTTCAAAGAAGTTAATTCCAATTTCAATAAATTAGAAAATAAAATTGATAATAAAATTGATAGATTAACAGAAACATTTATTAATATGAAAAAATAATAATAAAAATAGGTTACAAAAATGAATTTAATAAAAAAAATATCTAAATATATCCCTTATATTTTTTATATTTCGATGATGATTTCGTTTAACGTTATCATTGTTAAAACTTTTTTATTTTATCAAACCCGAAAACAAATTGAAGATCTAAATCAAAAACATTATAACGAACTGGAAAAACAAATTAAAAATTTAGAATTAAACCTTACTAATTTAAAAACATCAATAAATGAATTTTTAATAAAAAAACAACAACAAATAGAAAATTTAGAATCTCCAAAAGAAATTCAAAAACAAAAAAACATTATAAAACCAACTAATTTTAATAAAAATTTCAAAGAAATAACAAAATAATTTATATAAAATTTAATTTTACATAAAGACCCTTTCAAGGGTCTTTTTTTTATATTGATAACAAACAAACCAAAAGAAAGGAGACAAAACATGTTAAAAAAATTATCTAAAAAACTAAGCAAAAACGAAGTAGATCTTTTTGGATTTCTACTTTTAGGAATGTTTACAATCACTACTTTGTTTTTAGGAATTATAGATATGATTAAATCTAGTTCATTTTTTAACCCATTTACCCAAAAAGATGTTATAATTTTGCTTTTAATTACAATCATATTTAGAGAATTATCTAATCATATAGATCGTGAAAAAAACCAGTTGTCATTTAAATAAACCACTAAAACCCAAAAGAAAGGAGGTACTTTCATGACAAAAAAAACTAAAATTCCCTTTATCTAAATATTTAATCATTATTTTTACATCTTTTATTTTTATTTTTTCTTCTCATTCAATCTCAGCTCATTCTTACTTTCATCGTCAAACCAAATCAACCATTAAATTAGCAGACAACGAGGAACTCCAACAAGAATGGTTAAATACCCAGCTGAAATTAAAAAGATACGATCTTAACATTCTTTCAAAAAAAGATATCCCAAAGTTAATGGAATTATTTAATGTTAATGGAGTTTGGTTGTACGACCCAGGCGGAACACCCCCAGGTTATAATTCACATACTTACAAGCAAGTAGGTTATTGGTACTTTAAAAACCCGCCAAAAGGTTTGTTAGGTGTTTATTTCAAACCTAGAATCAATCCCTTTAACTCAAAACATCCTCATGAAGACTATAAATACACCCTTGACGACCTTTTAAAATACGAAACCGCTATTGAAGAAGCATTTGTATTTTGGGATGCCAATGTCATCACACCAACCAACCCCCCCAAAATCCATTTATTACAACAAGATATTTATGTAGGCCAATCTAAAGAAGAAGCTATTAACAAATATTTAATATCAAATCAAATAACCAATCACACAAAAGTAATTAGGCCATCTTGTTATAACGTCACTCCTCATACTGGTTTGGTTTTACCTTTACCATCAAAAACTTTCCATGAAATTGATATTGACGCCATTTATTTTGATGCTGGTATAAGAATCATGCCAGAAAACACCCCTAATAAAACCTACACAATCAATGACCTATTAAAACTATCAAACGGCGCAAAAAACATTTATCTTTTTGCATTCAACACCAAAAAATACATAAAAACAATCACCTTACCAGACAATATAGACCCATACACTGCCATTCGCGATTGGAAAAGAGTCAACAATTTATATGCTTATGAAGGAGAATATAACAGACATTCTAAAAGCATCAATAGTCCTATAAAAATAACAACACCCAATAATTATCACGAAATTAATATTTCATTTACTGTTAATTTATTAGAAAATACTTTTGAAACTGAAGATAAAATATATTATATTACTTGTCAAGATATACAACCAAAACAAACTATTTTAAAAGACTATCACAAAGATTATATAACTTGGCTAAATCAATGTTACATCAAAAATGGCGCTTATTATACAGGTGGACAAGTCCGCAAAATGATCGGCCGTTCTAGCAAAACCCTTTATGATGAAAACGGAAATACTCATTTTTATAAATACACCCCTGTGCGCTGTTTCGTTTTTTTAGACAATTTTTTATTTTAAAATTACTCTTTAAGAATACGGATAGATTAATTGCGTTTCAACAATGGGATTTGCGTTTCCATTGTATGTATTACAATCAGCCCCCGTCCAAACCGTACGAGCAAGTTTCCAAGCATACGGCTTTCCATAATTTACTCTCTTTCGAGAACTAATTTTGCCTTACGGCTGATTAGCTATAGGATCTTATTCAATGTTCGCGAAAGCTTAGTTTCATCTGAAACAGTTGTTGACATATTTATCAACTCCTTCCTTGATTACAGTGAATAAATAGTAAATTACTAGCTATTTTCGCCTTGTAAAGGTTATTAGCCTTCGCTCTGGTGGGTCATTGTGTTAGCATATTCCAATGCTAACTTTGAATTATCCACGACTATTAAATAGCTTCTTTATCCTTGAGCGTCTTGGCATTTATTCCTTGACTTGTTAATTAAATAACTAGCTTTTAGGATTCTCCAAGTTACTCTAAATATCTACCTTTGTCCTTTAGGTGAAGTAACCACTTATGTTTTAACGTCTTTCCTGACTGTCGGTGAGATTCCAGGTTTTCTGTTAACTAGATAAACTAACCAAGACAAACTAAATATCTTGTTAGATTCTGGACTATACGGCTTCAGTAGTTTGCATATTAGGTTATAAGATTACATCTGCTTTCCTTCTTAGACCATTTCAGGCTTATCCATGGGACAATTTGGTGGCGGTATCATCTTGACTAACTACTTCGTCTCAACCCGCTTTTATGGTCTGCTGTAGTCCCTTATTCTTTCGTTTAACGGACCGACCATATCCATTCAGTGTTTATCGGCACTGGCTATTGGTTAGATAGCTCGATATTTAGGCCTCTTTGGCGCCCGCTTTTTCTTATTAATTCGCGGATTTCCGATTTTATCGTTGGAGTTGCGTAGGCGATAAAGTCATATCCTAAATCTTGGTAATTATCGAGGGCTTTGATTAATCCTAAAACGCCTTCTTGGTATAAATCCTCTTTAGTCAAAACTCGCGGATAGAAATTAAATTTGTTTGATAATTTTTTTGCTAACGGATAATGCAGTTCAATTAATTGATTACGAATTTCTAAATTCTTTTTATTTTTTAAAAAATCTTTAAATAATTCTTGTCTTAACATTTAATTCCTTTCTAAAAACGTTTTTAGAAAAGATATGAAATTATTTTTTTAGTCTTTAAAACAAAAAAAGACTAACTTAATAGTTAGTCTTAAAGAATTTTTAAAAAGCAAAAAGTGTCTAAACTTTTGGAACACCTCACATGTTTAAGTTAAAGATTATATAAACAATTAAGCTTATTTTTTATTAATTTTGTATTTTTATTGTGGTTAAATTTTTACTTTTATTCGGCTTTTTTGGATTTTGAAGTTGTATTTTTTTGTTTAAAGGATATAACTTCTAAATTACTTTTTTAAAAATTTAATAAATAATCGATTTTTTTTAGATCACTTTTTTGTCGTGATGCAGTTCTTTTTTGATGGAATAATTATCTAATAAAAAAAACCACCCGTTAAGATGGATGTAAAAGATTTTAAAAATTAGGATAAATATTAATTGTTTTTTTAAGGAGTAGTAAAGGCAATTGTTATTATTTTGCCTACAAAGTTCGGCGAAAAAATGGTGATAGCATTTGAATTTAAATCTGTATTTAATTTTTAAGTTGTTTTGTTGTTTGGTAGTTAATATATTACTTATATTTAGTTTTTGCATTTATTTTTCTAAAGTTTTTTTAATTTACAGTAATATTATTGTTTTCTATTTTTATTTGTTCTGCAGGAATGTTTTCAAAATTATTTTGATTTAAAGTTCCTTTACTTAAGTCAGTAAGAGTGTTTTGTAATTCTTGCCATTTGGATTTTGAATCTTCGTTTTTATATTTTTCCAAAATTTTTTTAGCTATTTCATATGATTCTGTGATGATATCATTTATTTTGTTTTTTGCTTCATCATCGATAGTATTTTTTAAAGGGCTTAATCCCTTCATATCATCTTTTAAAGACATTCCGTAGTTAACTACCATTTGGGTGGCGATATTGTCAGCTTTTTCTAAATCGTTACCACAACCAAGACTAATATTATCTTTGTTATAAAATATCTCTTCAGCAGCTCTTCCACCTAAAGCAATTATAATTTGTTTGATTAAATCTATTTTAATTGGTAATTTGGTGTCAGTATGAGGGAAAAAGATAGTATAACCGCCTGCCTTTCCTCTCGCTTTGGTAGTGACACGATGAACGTCAAAACCTAGTGTTTTTGCTAAGATAGCATGACCTAATTCGTGTATCGCCACTCTTTTTATTTCTTCTTCGTTTCTATTTGATGTTTTTTCTTGACCCATCAAAACTCTTTCCATCGCTTCATAAATATATTCTGCGGTGATGTTTTGAGTATTATTTTTTTTAGCCACTTCTTTTGTTTCATTAGCTAAAGCCATAATTTTAGCAGGTGAAAGGTGGACTCCATGAATCACTTTTGCAATTGTGTCAAAGTCAAGAGTGTTTCCTTGTGGAACAACAATAGTTTCTTGCAGTAATTTTTTGGTTGATTCAAGATCTGGTAAATCAAGCAAAATATGATTTCCTAAACGTCCTTCTCTGACTAAAGCGTTATCTAACATATCCATTCTGTTAGTTGCAGCAATAAGGATTGCTTGTGGAGTTTGGTCAGAAGAAACAAAACCATCTATTTCTGCCAATAAAGCTGTGAGAGTGTTTGTTTGCTCTTGGTTTTTGTTTTCATCGTTTAACCTTTTTTGCCCGACAGCATCAATTTCATCGATAAAAATAAAAAAATATTTTTGCCCTTTATTTTGTGCAGTTATTTTGGCAGTATTGAATAAAGATCTTACACGACTTGCTCCTACACCGACATATTTTTCAACAAAATCAGAACCAGTGGTGATAAAAAAAGGAGCATGTTGATAAACAGAGCCAGCTAAACATTTAGCTAAATGAGTTTTACCAGTTCCAGGTGGTCCATGTAATAAAATTCCTCTCGGTAAATTGGGATTAATTGGATTATTAGGATTGACTGCCTCAACATATTTTTGTAATTCATTTTTAATATCTTGATAACCTAAAAAATCTTTTAGTTTTTTTGGGTTTTTGTTAGGGTCAACTTTAAATTGTTTATCAGCGGCCCAAGAGATCTCGTTTACTTCTTTTTTTTCTAAAGATTGTTCGAATACTTGAATACCACTCATCAACATTAAAATAAAAATAATTATTAAAATATTGACAATAATGTTTAAAACACGAGCTATGATAGCTAAATAATCAGTTTTTGGTGGTGGAAAAAACGGCAAACTAGGACCGTGCGGTGCTTTTGGTTTTGGTGGTGTATTAGGTTCATCATCAAATCTTTGGGGTTCCCATTTCATAAATTAACATCCTTTTTGTTTTGACTTTTATATTTTGTTTTTTTGACAAAATAGCTTGTAAGACTATTAAACAATTAACAAACTTTGCAAAGTTAATAATAAATAATTTTATTGATTTGAACAACTGATAATCAATACTTAACATTTAATATTTTAACAAAATTTAAAAATAGGTACCGGTACGTCAAAACACTACCACTTGGAAACAAATTTATGAGCCAAATATGTGTTTATTAAACTACCTATATTTTAACATAAAAAAAAATACAAAGCAACAAAAAAAACAACAAAAAATGATTTTTTTTAAAAAAAGAAAAAAACAATACCAGAATCAAAATCAGATATTTTATAATATATTATTTTATATTAATTTTTAATAATAATATTATATAAAGATTCTGATTCTGATGTTTAATATATAATATATAGTAATACCAGAATCAAAATCAGATATTTTATAATATATTATTTTATATTAATTTTTAATAATAATATTATATAAAGATTCTGATTCTGATGTTTAATATATAATATATAGTAATACCAGAATCAAAATCAGATTATGTAAAATTATAACTTAATTTTTTTTATTTGTCAAATGTTTTGCTTATTTTGTTAAATTATATATATTTTTTATCATTATAAAAAAAACCAGCACAAAATGCCCTTCTAGGTTGAAGGGTTAATAATTATAGGTTTATTGGTAATAACGTCTCATTTTTTTTCGTTGGGGTTTAATAATAAATGGTTTTAAATCAGGGTTTTTTTGATAATAATTTTTATATTCAAGGGGCACCATCCCATCTAACACTTGCATTTCACGTTCATAGTTATAAAAATGAATATATGAAGTAATAATTTCTTTCACTTTGTCAAAACTTAAATCTTTTTTCCTAATTAAATTAATAGTCTCGCGTTTAAAATTAGACCAAAAGGCCTCTATACATGCGTTATTTGATGGTGTGCCTTTTTTGGAAAAACTAGCAATCATGCCTTTATCTTTAACCGCTGTCATGTATTCTTTGGAGGTGTAAACGGTGCCCTGATCGCTGTGATGAATACAACCATTAGAAAAAGGTATTTTTGATAATGTTTGCATAACAAAATTAATGTCTTGTTTTTGAGATAAATTAAAGCTAATTATTTCTCTTGTATGTAAATCTAAAATAGCTGATAAATAAACCTTAGCGCCGTTTGGCATAATAATATAAGTAATGTCAGTACAAATCTTTTGTAAAGGTTTTGAGGCGTAAAAATTATTATTTAATTTATTTTGAAATGTGATTTTTCTTTGTTCGGCTTTGACTTGAAAATGTTTTGACTTGGTTTTTTGCATCCGTGATAACAAGTTTAATTTATTCATAATTTTTAAAACTGTTAAGCGTGATACTTTAAAGCCTGCTTTTTTCATTTTAAACCAAATACGACGGTATCCTAATCTCATAATAGGGATATGGTTTGCCACAAAAGCGTATTGATAACACATTTTATAAATGGCTTTTTCTAAGGGTTGATTAGTGGCGAATTTTTTATTTTGCAAAAGCCACCGATAATAAGTGCTTTTATGTATTTGTAGTTTTTTTAATATTTGATTAAGAGACAAAGATTGAGAGTATTTTTGAATGATTTTTAAGTAAAAATCGCGTTTTTCAAGGCGGTTTTTGAATAGTTTTGTCGTTTCTTTCGTTAAAGCTTGTAATAAGTCCTCATCTTCTTGTGATATGGCCTTTTTTTTAGGTTTTAAGTTGTCTAATTCTCCTTCAGGGTCGCTATTATACTTTCTAACCCAGTCATAAACTTGTGAAATATTTTTAATTTCTAATTTTTCAATTATTTTTTGACAATGAATTTGGTTTAATTCATTTTTTAGTTTTTCTATTTTTGCTTTTAATTCTTGCGTCTTATTTACTAACATTCTTGCCACTTTTAAATGCGCTTGTCCCCAAGTTGCGTTTTCTTCTGCTTCTTTTATGTTGGTTAAGTCTTCTTCTTCTGCCCTAGCTGTGTATTCTTGCGCCCAATACATACATGATTTCGCTTTAGTTATGCTTTCGCGTATCTCTTTGTTGGATAATTGAAATTCTTTTTTTAATTCTTTAATTTCGTTTTCAATATTTGTTTTCATTGTTTGTTTCCCCTTTTTTGGATATTTTTATTTATTCTTGGATTCAGCTTTTAATTGTTCTAATTCATCGCCTAGTTTTTTTAATTGGTTAAAGTATATTAGCGCCTTAGCTGTGAAATATTGTGCCTCAACTGTTTCTTCTTGTGTCATTGCTGTTTTTGCTTGTATCTTGGCTATGTATTCTTTTGCCTTGGTTGTGTAATATTGTGCCTCTTCTTTGAAAAGTTGAAATGTTTTTTCTACTTCTTTAATTTCATTTTTCATTTAATTTGTTATCGCTATTTAACATGTTTTATTTATATGTTTTACTTCTTTAATTTGACCGTTGTTGTGAAAATAAGTTTCTTTAATAGCTAGTTTGCGAGCGGTTTGTTTGAATTCATACATACAATCAATTGTCCCGTCGGATTGTAAAAATGTTTGTTTCGTTAATTCGCTAGTGTTTTTATCATATTCGCTTATATCACGAACATTTTTTCCGCCACCACATCCGTAATTAATTTCTTTGATTTCTTTACCTGTGTTTTTATATTGTTCGTATTCACGAATAAACCAAATTGCTTTATTATCGTTGTTAAATGCTGTTTCTTTAACTAGTTTGTTTGTTTCTTGATTGTATTCTTCAATAATTGGCCAACCGTTTCTTTTAACTAATTTAATTTCATTTTTCATTTTTTTTATTTTCTCCTATTTTTGTTTAATGGTTTTTTTAAAAAGATTCTGAATAATCAAGTATAGAATTATTCATTTTTAAATATTCCTTTTCTTTTTTTGTTTCATCTATCCTTTTAAAAGGATAGATGAAATGTATTATTTTTTATTATCTTGTAATTTTTTAAATAATTATAATTTATAATAACAGGTTTTTCAAACTCCATAGATTTCCATTTTTCTTTTAATTCACCTGTGTTTTTATCATATTCTCTTACCAAATTAACAGTTTTACCGTCATCTTGATAATAAGTTTTTTTAATTAATTTATGTGTTATTTTGTCATATTCCTTTATAAACCAAATAGTTTTTGTATACAAATTATAAAAAGTTTCTTTAATTAGACTTTCAGTTTTTCTATCAAATTCACTTATATAATCAATATTTTTTGTATCAAAATCATAAACAGTTTTTTTCAAAAGAGTTTCTACATTTTTAAGACGTCTTTCAATACAAAAAATAGAATCAGTTTCAAAATAATATTGTATTACCTCGTAAAAATCTTTACCTAATTTATATTTAAATCCTTTAAAACTACTAATTTTATTTTCAATATTATTTTTTTCATTTTTTTGTTTCCCCTTTTTTGGATATTTTTATTTATTCTTGGTTTAATTGGTTTTTTAATGCTTCTATTTTAGTTTTTATTGTTTTTGCCTTGATTTTGACTTTTTGTGCCTCGAATTTATATTCTTCCACCCAACGTGCGAATTTTTTCGAATAATTTATGTTTTCGCGCTCCTTGGCTGTAAGGATTTGCAAATTTTTTTCTAATTCTTCAATTTGATTTTTCATTATTTTTTTCTCCTTTTCGCAGTTTAGAAAACAAAAAAAAGCTAAACTGTTTATTTTAATTTAATAAACAATTTAGCTTGTTTTTTTGTGGATTTATTTTTTGTTTTTAGGTGATTTCGTTTTTTGGTCCGGTGGGAATTAAAAGAACTTTCCCTGCAGTCGGTCAACAACTAATTACTAATATCAAAGATACTTCTTTATTCCAAATTATCGGTTTATCAAGTCTTTTTTTAACTGCTCAAAGTAACATTACAAAAGATCCAGATATTTGGACTCCTTATATTATAGTTTGTTCGATTTATTTAATCATCATTTTTATTAGTAATTTTATTTTTAAATTATTACAAAAAAAATAAATTCTACTTTATAATAAAAAAAAACTAACTTTTTTAAAAGTTGGTTTTTTTTATTATTTAAAAATTAATTAATAATTGTCTTTTGGAATAGGTAAAATCAAATGAGTAGAAGCTTCTTTTCCTAAAGTAGTTACGATAAAAGGTTTTAAAGGGGTTTCAAAGTAAAAAACAATTTCTCGTGCAGTTAAAACTTTTAAAATATCTTCTAAATATTTAGCATTAAAAGCGATTGAAAAATTTTTAGTATTTTCTTTCAAAGGGACAATTTTTTCTAAAGCTGTACCTAAATTTTCGTTTGAAATTGAAATTTCAATTATTTTTTCTTCTGTTAAATGAAATAAAATCACATTATTAGTTTCTTCTTTGAAAAAAAATAAAGAAATTCTTTCTAAGGCTTTAGTTAAATCTTCTTTATTCAAATGAATGATAAAAGGAAAAGATTGCAAATTAACAGCTTGTATTTTAGGATAATCACCTTCTAAAAGAGTAGTTTGAAACCATAAATCATCAATTTCTAAAAAGATTTTTCTATTATCTGAATAAAATTTTAATGTTTTATCTTCATAATAATCTAAGATTTTAATCAATTCTTCCAAACTTTTATTTGGAATAACTATATCAAAATTACGATAAGAAACATTTAATTCAATATTTTTACGACTCATTCTAAAAGAATCAGTGGCTAACGCTTGCAAAATGTTTTTTTCATAAATTAAATTGGAACTCATCAAAATAGGTCTTTTTTCACTCTTAGAACTGGCAAAATTAACTTCTTTAAGCATTTTTTTAAAATTAGAAACTTCAATCTCAAAAAAATCTGTCTCTTGAAAACTGAATTCAAGAAGCAAAAAGTCTAAAACATCCATCAATTTTAATTTATATTCACAAAAACTAGTTTGAATTACTAAAAAATTATTTTCCGTAACGGTAATTTCAACTAAAGGGTCATTAATTTTTTTAATTATTTCGATAAAATATTTTCCTAAACAAGCAATTTGACCTTCTTTTTTAATTTTTAAACTTTGATCTTGAATTGCTATTTTAACCGCAATATTACCATTATTAACTTCTAAAATTAAAGTATTTTTTTGAGTTGTAATTTTTAAAGCATTAAAAATAGGGAAAAAACTTTTTTGGGGCAAAATTTTTTGTATTTTTAAAAGTTGTTGCAACAATATATCTTTATTAATTTCTAAATACATATTTTTTTCCTTCTTATTTTGTTTTTTTAATTAATTTTTAAGAGTTAATTTTTTTTAAAATAAGATCAATTGAATTTTTCAATTTACAATCAGTTTCATAATTTTTTTTAATTTTTTGATAAGCTTTAAAAACGGCTGAATGATTTCTTTTAAAAAAACTACCAACAATATTATAAGGAATTCCTTTTAATTCTTTGATTAAATATATAGCAACATGCCTTGGTAAAGTATATTTATGTTGTTTTTTTTTTCCCATTAAGTCACGAACGCTGATGTTAAAAAATTTACTAACTGTTAATTTAATTTTTTCTAAAACATCTTCATCGTAAGAAATATTTTTTTTACTTTTAATTAAAGGGTCTAAAGCCTCATTGGCAACTTTCAAATCGATTTGATATCCAAATGTTTGAGCATAATTTAAAAGTCTTAATAAAGCCCCTTCCATCTCTCTGATATTATTAACAAAAGAAAAAGCAATTAATTCTAAAATTTCTTTTTTAATTTTTAAAGGGTCGTTATTTTGAAATTCTAATACTTTCTTTTTTAAAATATTAATCCGGTGGGCAAAATCAGGACTTTGAATATCAACCATTAAACCAGATTCAAATCGAGAAGTTAATCTAGACATAATATTTTTTAGTTCTGAAGCTGCTTTATCACTTGTAATAATAATTTGTTTTTGATTTAAATAAAGATAATCAAAAAGTTTAAAAAATTCCATTTGAGTTCTGGTGGCTCCTGCCATAATTTGAATATCATCAACTAATAAAACATCAATATCACGATATTTTTCATTAAAATCTTCCATTTTGGCTTTTCGTAATTGATTAGTAAATTCTTCAATAAAGCCATCAGCTTTGACATATAAAACTTTTTTATTTTTCTTTTCTATTATATAATTACCAATTCCTTGGATAAGATGTGTTTTACCGATACCAGTTTTACCAAAGATATAAAAAGGATTAATTGTAACTTTTTCTTCTTCTATTATTTTTTTAGCTATTTTGAAGGCAAATTTGTTACTTTTACCAACAACAAAATTATCTAAATGATATTTAGAATTAATATTGCCAGAATTATATTTATTAAAATTTATTTTTTTTTCTTCAATTTTAATGTTTTCATTATTAATATTTTTAAAATCTATTTTTTCATTTTTTTCTTTAGAAACAAATTCGATTTCTAAATGTTTTTTTATTTTAATTTTAATTAATTCTTGAATTTTTTTAAAATACATTTTATAAATTTTATTTTTAATAAATTCTGTTTCTACTAAAATAATTATTTTTTCTTCTTTATTATAAATTTTATTAATATTAGAAAATGTTTCTTTAAAAACTTCATCGCTATAAATTTTAGATAAATCTTTTAAAATTAAATTCCAGATTTCAATATAAGAATTCATTTTCAAACCTTTCAAAAATTTATTTTATAT